>JBNKHB010000074.1:0-10569 GCA_050290125.1 Robiginitalea sp. | reverse complement strand
CCTTCTTTTCCAGGGTCAGGGAGGCGTTGGCGCTGTAGCCGGCCCGGACCATGACACTGTCGCTGACCGTTACATCCCCCTCGATCTTGAACTGTACGGCTCCGGCCTCTTCCACCCCTTTGGGTGCGATGAACTTCAGGGTGGCCCCGAACGTCTGACCCTCGATGGCGCCCAGGCTGATCTCCAGCGGCATGCCCACGACAAGCTTGCCCACTTCGCCCTCGTCCACCTGGCCTTCAAATATCATTTTACCCAGGTCGGCAATGGTGGCAATGGTGGTCCCGTCGTTGAAGTTATTGGACTGGATCACCTGGTCGCCTTCCTCAACCGGGATCTCCAGGATGGTACCCGTCACGGTGGCCCGGATATTCGTATTGGCGCTGGAAGACCCCCCGGCGGAACCGCGGTAGATGATCTGGTAATCGGCACGGGCATTGTCCAGTTCCTGGACGGCCTGGTCGTATTGCAACTGGATGTTGTTGAAATCCTGATTGGCGATCACGCCACGTTCAAAAAGGGTTTTATTCCGGTCGTACTCGATCTTGATGTTGTTCAGCGCAAGCTCGGCATTGCGGACCCGGCCCCGAGCCTGGTTCAGGGATTGCTCGTTGGGCACTACTTTGATCACGGCGATCAGGTCCCCGGCCTGGACGGCTTCGCCTTCCTCTTTGTAGATCTTGTCTATGATGCCCGAGATCTGTGGTTTGATCTCCACTTCCTCCTGGGGGATCACTTTCCCGGTAGCCACGGTCTTGTTTTCGATAGAAGCGATAAACGGTTTCTTCGTCTCATACTCAACAGCCGATTTGCTGTTGGTCTTGATGAAATAGGCAGCCGCCCACATGGCTCCGAGAACCAGGATCGCAATGCCGCCCCATTTTACATATTTATTCATTAGTGTTTATTTGATATGGTTGACTATACTTTATTCTTCTCTAAGCGCATCGATCGGCCGTACGCTGACGGCGCGTTGCGCCGGGATCAGCCCGATGAGCGTCCCCAGGACCACCATGATCGCCAGCGCTCCTATGACCAGGGGGATGGGTACCGTGGGGTTCGTGTATGGGAAATCCGTTAAATCCTTCGTGAGGTTATTGATGATGCTCAGTACCCCTGCCCCGAGGATGATCCCGAATACGCCTGCCACCATGGTCAGGAATACGGATTCGAGAATGATCAGGGTGCGGACCTCCCCGGGGGTGGCCCCCAGTGCCCGGCGGATACCGATCTCCTTGGTTCGCTCCTTAACCGAGATGAGCAGGATGTTCCCAATACCGATCACCCCGGCCAGGATGGTGGCCAGTCCCACGATCAGCGAGAGGAAGGTGATGCCGTTGGCAAAGCCCATGATCCGGTTAAAGATCTCACCCAGGTTGAACGACCCAAAGGCCCGTTCGTCGTCGGGATGTACCCGGTGGATGCTCTTCAGCACGCTCTTGATCTCTTTTTCCACCTGTACCACGTCTGCGTCATCAAAGGCGGCAATGGTGAAGAAGTCCACCCGTTCCCCTGCATTGTACAGTCGTCCGAAGGTGGAAAAGGGGATAAAGATGTCCCCGTCCCCTCCAAAGGGCGTGTTCTGTGTAAACTTGTGCACGCCCACAACCTGGAAGTACACATTCTCGATCCGGATGTATTGCCCGATGGGGTCCTCATCCTTATCGAACATTTCCTGCTGTACGCGCTCCCCGATGACCGCTACCTTCCGGGTTCCCTCAATGTCCTCGTCGTTGATGAAACGGCCGTTGTCGTAGATTTTCTGGGTAGCCATCTTGGCGATCTCCGGGTAATAGCCGTAGAGCGGATAGCTATTGGATTTCAGACCACGGACCGTAAGGGCCGCGCTGTCGCCAAATACCCCTTTGGTATTCACCGGGGCAATGTATTCGATTTCCGGGATCCGGTTGCGCAGCGTGGAGGCGTCGCCTACCTTCAGTTGCAGCCGTCGCCCGGTTTTAAAACCTCCATAGGGGATACTGGTCGTTTGCGACCAGGCCCAGAGGCTGTTCTTGGCCACTGTCTCAAAATTCCGTTCAAACCCGTTGTCCAGGCCCTTGGCGGCCCCGGCCAGGGTAATGTAGATAAAGATCCCCCACAGCACGCCGATGACCGTAATGATGGTCCGGGTCTGGTTCTTTCCGATGGAACCGAAGATCTCCTGCCAGGTATTTTTATCGAATAATAAACGCATGTTATTCGTCTCTAAGGGCCACGATGGGTTTGATCCGGGCCGCTTTCCGGGCCGGTATATAACCGGCCAGCGCACCGAATACGATCAGCAGGATGGTGGCAAAAAGCGCCATCCCGGTGCTCACGTACGGGTTGATGATAAAATAGTCTTCCAGTTTCTCGCCGATGGTGCTCAGCAGGGCCATCCCCAGGAACAACCCTATAAATCCGGAGAGCGTGGTAATGAATACGGATTCCAGCAAAATAGAGCTGATCACCGTCCGCGGGGTGGCCCCGATGGCTTTGCGGATCCCGATCTCTTTGGTGCGTTCCTTTACCACGTACACCATGATGTTGCTGATGCCGATGATCCCGGCGATAATAGTACCGAAGGCCACCATGGCCCCGATAAGGCCCAGTACCCCGGCAAAATCCTGGTTTTGCTTAAGCTGGTCCGCCACGTTGCGGACAAAGATGGCATTCTGGTCGTCCGGGGCGATAAATTTCTTGTCCTTGAGGAAGCGTTCCAGGTTGCGCTGAAAGGCCATGGCTCCGGTATACCCCAACTCGGGCTTGAACATGATCACCATCTGGTCCACCTCGTCCCGGTTCTTCTCAATCAGCTGGCGGGTGGTATAAGGGATGTAGATGCGCCGTTCCTCGTTGTCCCCGCTGTCGTCCTGGAACACGCCGATCACCTTAAAGACGCTGCCGCCCAGGTCCAGGTATTTGCCCACGGCATTGCGCCCGCCGAACAGGTCCTGTTCCACCAGGCGGCCGATGACGGCATTCCGGGTTTTATTCTCGATGTCGAGCTGGTTCAGGTACCGGCCCTTCATCATGATGGTCTTCTCGGCAAACTGGTTCCCCCAGTCTACCCCCACCGAGGTATAATTGTTGGATTCCTCCCCGTAGGTGACATTGGCGCTGCGGAAGATGCTGGGCGAAATGGACTCCAGGAACATGGGGAAGTTCTCCTTGATATCCGCAATGTCCGTGTTGTCGAATTCAATGGCCCGGTTGGATTTGTAACCCTTGTAGGGCTTGGAGGTCTTACCCGGGAACAGGTAGAGGACGTTGGTGGCGTCCTGGGAGAAAAATTTGTCAAAGGTATTGAGCAGGCCGTTGGTCATCCCAACCAGCCCGATAAAGATAAGGATGCCGAGCGCCACCGTAAATCCGGAAAGGAAGGTCCTGAGCTTGTTCTTCCGGATGGTGGTGAAGATTTCGCGCCATGTATCCCTACTGAACATATTCGGAAGCTCTTACCTGCTTTATCTTTTTATCTTCAACGATTACCCCGTCGCGCAGATGGATGATCCGCTTGCACATATGTGCGATGTCTTCCTCGTGGGTCACCACCAGGATGGTATTGCCCTGGTCGTTAATCTGCTGGATCAGGTCCATCACCTCGTAGGAGGTGGTACTGTCCAGGGCCCCTGTCGGCTCGTCCGCCAGTAACACCTTGGGTTCGGCAGCCATCGCGCGGGCAATGGCCACCCGTTGCTTCTGACCCCCGGAAAGCTCGCTGGGCAAATGGCCCGCCCATTCCTTCAAGCCAACCTGTTCAAGGTATTTCAGCGCCTTGGCCTCGCGTTCCTTGCGGCTCACCTTTTGGTAGTAGAGCGGCAGGGACACATTTTCCAGGGCGGTTTTATAATTGATCAGGTTAAAGGACTGGAAGACGAATCCCAGGAACTGGTTCCGGTATTTGGCGGCTTTCGTCTCGCTCAGGTGCTTGATCGGCACCCCGTCCAGGTAGTATTCGCCGGTATCGGCCTCGTCCAGCATGCCCAGGATGTTGAGCAGGGTGGATTTGCCGGATCCGGAGGAGCCCATAATGGCAACTAGTTCGCCTTCTTCGGCCTTAAAATTGATTCCCTTGAGCACGTGCAGCGAGTTGCTGCCCATCTGGTAGGACTTATGTAAATCTTTGATTTCAATCATGGCTGGTTACCTCTTTATTCCGACTCCCATCGGTTAGACCACTAAATTGGCGATTTGTTACAAACCGCACTATGAATAATATGTTAAAAGGGGGATGAACTCAGGGCTAGGCGCCAGGTTCAGAAGGGGTTAGGGCATTCCACACCTTAATGGCGTCGCCTTCGGCGATCCCGGATTTTACCTCAACGAAGATGCCGTCGCTGATACCCAGTTCCACATCCCGGCGTTCGAACTGCTGCTGCCCGGTTTCCACCTCCACAAAGGGTTGCTTGGTATCGGGGTCAAACTGGACCAGGGCTTCCTTCAGGGCCAGCACGCTGTCCGCGCGCCCCAGGATGATGGAGGCGTTTGCGCTCAGCCCTGCGCGGATAAATACGGTATCCTGCTTGGTGAGCGTCCCTTTGATCTCAAACTGGATGGCGCCGTTCTCTTCGTTCCCCTTAGGGGCGATGTAATCCAGCACGGCCGGGAACACCTGGTCCTCAATGGCACCTACGGTGATCTCCAACGGCAGGTCCTCGTGGATCTTGCCTACTTCGGATTCGTCCACCTTGCCCTCAAAGATCATTTTCTCCACGTCCGCAATGGCCGCGATGGTCGTTCCTTCGTTAAAGGTGTTGGCCTCGATGACCTGGTTCCCCACCTCCACGGGCACTTCCAAGACCATGCCGCTCACCGTGGCGCGGATCAGCGTATTGGCGGCGCTGCTCAAACCGCTGGTGGTTCCGGTGCGCACAATATCGTAGCGCTTGTTGGCGGCCGCATAGGCCTGCTTGGCCTGGTCATAGCTTACCTGGGCGCGTTCCAGGTCTACCTGGGAGATGACCCCCTTGTCGAACAGGGTTTGCTGCCGGTCAAAATTGCGGCGCTGGTCATCCAGGGTGATCTTGGCATCGTCAATGGCGTTGCGCGCGTCGTTCAGGGCGCTCAGGTTAGGGACCACCTTGAGCTTGGCGATCAGGTCTCCGGATTGGACATAATCCCCTCCTTCCACGTAGATCTCCTCGATCACCCCCGAGATATTGGGTTTGATCAGGACTTCTTCCAGCGGCAGGATACTGCCGGTGGCCACGGTCTTCTTTACGATGCTCTGCCTGCTGGGTTGCTCGGTCTCGTAGGTGACCGGATCCTCCGAATTCTTTTGGTACAGGTAATACATGGAACCGCCGAAGGTCAGCGCAATGAGCACCAGGATAACGATGGTTACGGATTTTTTCATGTCAGTGTGTATTTACGAATGGCTATAGTTCTTAATCGGTATTATTCGGTTCTTAAGGCATCCACGGGTTTCACCTTGATGGCGCTCTGGGCGGGGATAAAGCCCGCCAGGAGGCCCGAAACCGTAAGGATGAGCAGGGCGGCCAACACCACGCCCAGGCTCACGCTCGGGCTCATGAACATGTCCACCGGGCCATTGGCGTCCAGCAGGGAGTTCACGGCGAAGATGAACAAGGCGCCGACCGCGATGCCGGCCATGCCGGAGACGATGGTCAGCACCAGGGACTCCATCAGGATCTGGATGCGGATGCTCCACGGCTGCTCGCCCAGGGCCCTCCGGATGCCGATCTCCTTGGTGCGCTCCTTCACCACGATGAGCATGATGTTGCTCACCCCGATGATCCCGGATAACAAGACCAGGATGCCTACGAAGTAGGCGATAAAGCGCATGGCCCCGAACAGGCTTTCCACCCGGTTGTACTGTTCATAGAGATCAAAGTAGCCGATGGCGCGCTGATCTTCCGGGTGGATCTTGTGCTTTTCCTTGAGGGTGCTCACGATGGACTCCTTGAGCGAGGTAATGGAGGTGCCGTCATTGGCGGTAATCGCCATCCACCCCACATTGTCCGCGCGGTTGAACGCCTGGGAAAAAGTGCTGAAGGGCACAAAGATCTGTTTCTGGCCTTCCTCCCCGTCCCCGTCGTTCGATTTCTTTTTATAGGTGCCGATCACCATAAAATTCACTCCCTGGATCTTGATATAGGATCCCAGCGCTTCCTCTTCTTTGTCGTAGAGTTCGTTGAATACGCCCTCCCCGATGACGGCTACCTTTCGTTTCTCGTTAATGTCGTTATGGTTGATAAAACGGCCCGCCGTAATGCCCATGGGGTCCTGGTTGATGATCTCGGGATAGTCCCCGTAGATGTTGTAAGCGCCCGTTTTAATCCCGCGCACCACGTTGGCCGCTCCCTGGAAACCGCCGATCTGGTTGCGCGCCGAGATGAACCGGAGATCGGGATAGGTGTTTTTCAGCAGGTCTACGTCCTCCAGCTTAAAACTGAAATCACGGTCCTTGGGCAGGCCCTTATGCGCTTTGGTAGTGCGTCGCGTCCAGATGAACATGGTATTGGTGGCAATGTCGCCGAAATCCGATTTGATCCCGTTTTCCAGGCCCCGGCCCGCAGCGAGCAAGATGATCAGGATCAGGATCCCCCAGAAAACCCCGAACGCCGTGAGCACGGTGCGGAACCAGTTGCCGGTCAGCACCTCCAAAATCTCTTTCCAACGGTCTTTGCTAAACATCTCCTGCTCGTTTAGGGTACACTGTTCTTATTCGTCGCGCAAGGCCTCGATCACCTGGATATTGGCCGCCCGCCAGGCGGGAAAGAAGCCCGCGACGGTACCGGCCAGGATCAGCACGAATACCGTGGACAGCGCCACATTCAGATTTACCGAAGGGTTCAGGATATAATCCACTTCTATATGGGGGCCCAGCAGTTCCAGCAGGCCCATACTGAAGATGAGTCCCAGAAAGCCGGAGATGGCTGTTACGAAAATGGCCTCGTGCAGGATCATGCCCACGATGGACCAGGGTTTGGCGCCCAGGGCCTTGCGGATACCGATCTCGCGCGTGCGCTCCTTCACTACGATCAGCATGATGTTGCTTACGCCTACCACACCGGCGATGATGGTACAGATCCCCACGAACCAAAAGAAGAACTTGATGTTCCCGGTGAGCGTATAGTACCGCTTGGCCTCCTCCAGGGCGCTCCAGACCTGGATGGCACTGGTGTCGTCCGGGGCAACGGTATGGACCTGCTGCAGATAGGCGCGGAGCTCATCCTTAAAGGCCACGGCCTCGGCCACCGCCTGGTCAAAGGTTTCAGCCGGTTCCAGCGTATAGGCCAGGTTATTGACGCGGTCCCCGCCATTGAATACCTTCTGGGCTGTGGAGAGGGGGATGTACAGGCGTTCTTCCTCCCGCTCTTCCTGCTCCTTGAACACCCCGATGATCTTAAAGGGGATCCCCGAAAAATCGATGTATTCCCCGATCGGGGTCTCCAGGGCGCCGAATACGTCCCGCCGGATCTTCTCCCCGATCACGACCACCTTTTCCGTGCCCTGGATATCCGAGTAATTGATAAAGCGGCCCCGGGCCATGTGGGTGTTCTCGATAAACTGGAAATCGTAGGATACGCCCTGGATGGAATATACCAGGGCTTCATTGCCATAAGTGGCCGAGACGTCACCCACAAAATTCCTGGGGGATTCGTATTCGATGCGATCGCCGTTGCCTCGGCTCCAGTAGTCGAAATTATCGTTGCGCAGCTGAATGGTACGGCCCGGATTCAGGCCTTTGTATTCCTTGGCGGTCACCCCGGGCCAAACCCAGACTGAGGTGGCCGCATCCTGTTCAAACTCGTGGGCAATGCCATTGCGCATGCCCTGCCCAAAGCCCAGGAGGATAACGAGGATGAAGATCCCCGAGGCAACGGACAGACCGGTCAGAAAGGTCCGCAGTTTGTTCTTCCGGATCGTATCAAAGATCTCCTGCCATCTTTCGATGTCGAACATACGGTTGGTGCTTTTTGATTGATGAAAAACCCGAAGGTCTACATATGAGACTAGGGAGAAACCGAATTGTTACAGGGATGGCAGGTGAAATGTGTTAAATTTCAGGATTTCACCTTCCGGTACACCAAAAAGATCACGGCGCCCACCAGAATGTAGGGGATGGCCATCAGGTACACGATGCCGTTGTTGATTCCCTCCGCCACAGAATTGTCGCTGTTGCTTTCCAGGACGGCCCGGCACATAGCACATTGCGCCCCTGCTTCTGCCGGCAGCAGCAGGACCAAGAGCAATATCAGGATCAGGGCGTTCTTCTTCACGGCTTAATGGGCGTAATACGGGGCGATCATCAAATATACGACAACCCCGCTCACGGCTACGTATAGCCAGATGGGAAAGGTGATCCGTGCCAGTTTGCGGTGGCCCTTGAAGTCTTTCAGGTAAGCCTTGGCATAGGTGCGCAGCACCAGCGGGATAACGGCAATGGAAAGCAGGATATGCGTAATGAGAATAAAGTAGTAAACGATCCTGAGCGCACCTTCTCCCCCAAAGGGCGTGGAATCGGAGGTCATATGGTAGGCCACGTACATCAGGAGAAAGAGCAACGACAGCGCGATGCATGTGGTCATCAGCCGCTGGTGTGTTCGCTGCCGGCCGTTGCGGATGGCCCAGAGGGCGGCCAGCAGCAACACGGCGGTAAGGCCGTTGATAGTGGCATAGACGGGTGGAAGGAATGTCAGGGATTCCACGTCCGGCAAGCGGATACCGAATAAAAGGGCAACCACTACCGGGATGGCAATGGAGATGATCGTGATCCAACGGTTGAACCGTCGTTCTTTTGCGCTATTATCGATTGCCATTCGCCTCGTTCAATAGTTTGTGAATATCCTCGATCAGGGCGCTGATCTGTTCCGTCTCGCCTGTGTCATTGGTGCCCTGCTCCGGGGTAATGGTCCCCCTGTAATACACGATGGGGTTACCGTAGTCGTCCTTTCTGGACCGGATAAACCCGCGGGCGTCGATCAGGGCAAAAAGTCCCGAATGCTCAAAGCCGCCGGGAACTTCCGGCATTTCGGCAGCAAAGATGTTGAAGCCCGCATTGGCCAACTCGTAGATCGTATCCCGCTCCCCTGTGAGCAGGTGCCAGTCCATATCGGTAATTCCGTAGCGTTCCGCATACTCCTTCAGCACCCTTGGCGTGTCGTAACGGGGGTTGATCGTAAAGGAAGCCACTCCAAAATCCGGTTCCCCGCTGAAGGTGTCCTGGAGGGTTACCAGGTTCTGCGTCATGATCGGGCAGATGGTAGGACAGGTAGTGAAAAAGAATTCGGCCACGTATACCTTCCCCAGGTAATCCTCGTCCGTGATCAGCAGGCTATCCTGGTCCAGAAGGGCAAAGGGCGGCACCCGGCGACGCTCTCCGTCCAGTTCAATGTAGGCCAGAGGCGCCTCGGAAGGGTCGGCGCTCATCCGGTCCCGTTCCACGGTACTTCCCTGGCGGATGCGATCGGCCACTTTAGGAACGAAGATGATCCCGAAGACCAGGATCACCGCGCCGATCCAGATGTAGTGATATTTCCTTTTTTGTTCCAATGAATTCCGTCTACTTATTCCTTGTTGTCAGTTTCATTCTTCTCAGCGCCCTTCCGCCGTATTCTTCTTTAGCGCCAGACGGTACTCCGCCAGGATGATCTTAACATCATCCTTCATCTTGTTGTTCAGGTCCGCTACAGAGGTGGCGTCAAAACCGTATTTGGTACCTTCGTCCTCATCTTTAGCGCGCCCCCGCAGCAGCCGTTCCTTGTCGATTATGAACACATAGGGCGTTGCCAGCTTTTCATCCAGCCTCAGATCCGATTCCAGGCTGGCAAAGAGGTTTCGGATGGCCTGTTCGTCGCCAAAAACAAAGCGCCAGTTGCGGGTATCTTCCAGGCTTTCGAGTTCCCTGCGCAGGGCTTCGGCCTGCGCCTCCGTCCCTTCGGGTGCCACCATCAGGATCTGGAATTCCCGGAATTCAAAAAACGGCTTGTATATCTTTTGGTTCAGGTTAAAGGCCAGGCCTTTCTTGTGGTCGATATCCGCACCAAGGAAACCCAGGATGGTGATCTTGCCGTCCAGCTGTTCCGCCGTGTTAAATCCTTCCAGGGAAGCGACCGGTCCGCTGAGCACAGGCAAACGTCCGAACCTGGTAACCCCGGAGGCAAAGAACATATAGACCACCAGAGGCAGGATAAAAAGGATCGTCAGGACAAGGGTTTTCTTCATAGTCGTACCGAAGTGCAAAAATAAAAAAAGACGGCCCAACGACCGTCTTTGCTTTGCGTTAATTCCCCCCTAAAAGTTCCAGGCCATAAAGCCGTCCTTCCAGACGTTGTAGATATAATCCGCCTCAAAGAGCAGGATGAAGATCAGGTAGGAGACCAGGAAAATCGGCGTCCAGACCACGGAACGACGCAGGGATGGTTTTTCATCGCGCATGTGCATGAAGTCCCAGGTAATGTAATAAGCCTTCACCAGGGTCAGGACAATGAAGATCCAGTTGAGCAACTTCATCCCCAGAAAAAAGTGGTGCGTCAGCCAGTACGGCTTGGTAATCCCCAGCGCCACTTCTACGGCGGTAACAATGGTAAGGAATGCCAGTACGCCCCAGATCTTGGTGACATT
>JBNKHB010000073.1:0-10609 GCA_050290125.1 Robiginitalea sp. | reverse complement strand
ATTATGATATGAAAGAACCATTTGAAGATTTTATACGCCGCTATAAGGAAAGGCTTCACCGTCTTTTCACTGTAGAGCATGATATGGATACGCTTAGCCTTTCCAGAGGCCTTCCCGAAGAAGTCTGGAAGGGCATCATGGAGCCTAGACCCTTGTCTGTGGCAATTCCTGAAGTCTATGGCGGTCGCGGTCTACATGTAAAAGAATGCCTGGGGGTGCTTTCTGCCGCTTCCTACGAATCGCTGCCACTCTCGCTGACCTTCGGGATCAACATTGCATTGTTTTTGGAGCCCCTGGCGAAGTATGGTCACCAGGATATCAAAGCTCCCATCTTTGGCCAATTCCTGGAAGCAGGGGCCATGGGGGGGCTCATGATTACGGAGCCGGACTATGGAAGCGATGCACTGAACATGCAGACCGCCTATACGGAAGGCGAATACGGTTTCGAAATCAAAGGCCAGAAGCACTGGCAGGGATTGACGGGAATGGCTGATTACTGGATCATTGCCGCGCGTAAAAAAATGCCGGACGGGAACCTGGCCAGGGACATCGAGTTTTTTGTCGCCGAGAACGCAAAGCCCGATCAGCATATAAAGGTAGAACACTATTACAATAACCTGGGGCTGTACATGATCCCTTATGGCTTGAATACCCTGGATCTGCGTATTCCGTTCAATCAGAAACTCCAGCAACCCAGGACGGGGATCAAGCTCATGCTGGACGTATTGCATCGCAGCCGGATGCAGTTCCCCGGGATGGGGATGGGATTTATCCAGCGTATGCTGGATGAAGCCACCGCACAATGCGAGCAACGGCTTATCGCGGGCAGGAAATTAGCGGAAATGGATTCAATAAGATTCCAATTATCACGGCTTCAATCAGCCTATGGCTTGTGTTCCGGAATGTGTGCCCGTAGTGCGGCTGTAAGCGGCATAGATAAAGAACTTGCCACCCAGGGACTGGAAGCAAACGCCATGAAGGCCATGGTGACCGACCTGATGCAGGAATCCGCACAAATATGCGTACAGTTGCATGGTTCCAGTGGTTATAAACTGGATCATGTGGCCGGTCGCGGTATTGTCGACAGCAGGCCGTTCCAGATATTTGAGGGGTCCAATGAAATGCTTTATACCCAAATTTCCGAGGGCGTGCTAAAGTCCATGAAAAAGCTCAAACAAACGCATCTGATAGCGCATTTGAGCCATATGTCCCTAACGGAGCTAATAGCACCCCGGTTCAAGGAGCTGCTAAATTTTTCGATCCCGGAAAATCCGCCTCAGCGTCAGATGGTGGTTTTGGGAAAACTTATCGCGCTTTTGATTTGTCTTCAATATGTACAGGAAATGACGGCAAAGGGCTTCCGGCCGGAGCTGTTTGATACTTGTCTTAAGCATGTGCGGATGGATGCGAGCAAGCTGCTGGCAGAATTCTCGAAGGCGAATGATGCGGAACCCATTTCGGATTATACGGATCGTTCCGATTGGGCGCAGTATATCCTGGATTAGCGATTACTGTGTAAATAGGCCTCGGCAGGGGAGATTACCTCGCTGCGCTCGGTGATCTCCTGAACTCACATCCTGCAAATGCAAACCCTGCCCTGGCTTTGCCAGGGCGGTTTCGCGTTCCCAGTCCACGCGTTCAAGCGAGCTTGACGCCTGTCCTGGAAACATAAAACCCCGCCAGTTGCCTGGCGGGGTTTGCGTTTGATTGTGGAGCCGGGGAGATTCGAACTCCCGTCCAAACAAGCAATAACAAAGCTTTCTACATGCTTAGTTTTTGTTTGATTGTCGGCGTGCAACTGACCAAAAACCGCCTATTACACGCTTAGCTTCTTAAGTTTTATGCGGTCACCGAAGCTATGACCGCACTATGTTGACTTTTATGGTGCCCCCGGATGGGTCGCCGTCAACAAGGGCTACCCGGGGACATTCAGCTTTCCCGCCTTGCGGGACTAGGCCTCGACTTACTCTAGTTCAGTCAATTAGGCAGCTAAAGCGTAGTTAGACTCGCCATTTAAAAGGGTTGAGTCATGAGATTTACGAGCTGTATCCCAGCGCTCGGCATGCTTACATTACCATTGGTCTTGCTGTCAAAACCAGTCGGCCCCATTTCGTCAAAGATCGTCTTCCGGCAGCTCCCGGCTGCGGAAGGAAGGCAAAGGTACGCATTTAGTCGGATTCCACCCCACATGAAATACCTTCGGACCGCTTGCGTACCCCTGCGATTCCTTCTATTTTTGCTCAAATTCCATACCAAACTCAGCAGATGAAATTCGGACTTATCAGGGAGCGCAAAAATCCTCCGGACCACCGCGTGGTCTTGTCTCCGCGGGCCTGCCAAAACGTCTTAAAGCAGTATCCGGCCGCCCAGATCGCAGCGGAACCTTCGCCTATTCGGGTCTACCGGGATTCGGAATATCGCGAGGCCGGCATCCCCCTGGAAACGGATCTATTAAGCTGCGATGTGCTGCTGGGCGCGAAGAAAGTACCCATTGATGCGTTGATCCCCGGAAAGAAGTACTTTTTCTTTTCCCATACCATCAAGAAACAGCCTTATAACCGGGACCTGTTACGCGCGATCCTGGAAAAAAAGATCGAATTATACGACCATGAGTTGCTGACCAATACCAAAGGGGTACGGTTGGTAGCCTTCGGAAGGTATGCGGGCATTGTGGGCGCTTATAACGGTATCCGTGCCTATGGGCTTAAATCCGGTAAATTCCAGGTGCCCAAGGCAGAGACGCTGGAAGACCGGGATGCCCTGATCCGCGAACTACGGCGCGTCAAAATGCCCGGGATCAAAGTCCTGCTCACGGGCAGGGGCCGGGTTGGCAGCGGTGCCCGGGAGATCCTGGACGGGATGGGGATGCGGCAGGTCACGGTGGCGGATTATTTGACCAAAGATTTTGAGGAGGCGGTTTTCTGCCAGATCGATGCCTCCGAGTATAATAAACGCAAGGACGGCGTGCGCGGCAATAAGGCGGATTTTTTTGCCAATCCGGGAGCATATCGCTCCAATTTTTTCCGCTTTACCCGGGTTACCGATCTTTTTATCGCCGGGCATTTCTACGGCCAGGGCGCTCCGTATCTGTTTACCCGGGAAGACGCCCGGCACCCGGAATTCAGGATCAGCGTGGTAGCGGATATCAGTTGCGACATTGACGGGCCGGTAGCCTCTACCATCCGTGCCTCTACAATCGCAGACCCTATCTATGGCTACGACCCTGTGGCAGAGACTGAGACCGACTTTCTGCAAAAAGGCGCCATTGCCGTCATGGCGGTGGACAACCTCCCGGCGGAGCTGCCTCGGGATGCCAGCGAAGGCTTCGGTGCGGCTTTTGTGAAGCACGTGATCCCCGCTTTCTTCAACGGGGATGCCGAGGGCGTGCTGGAACGCGCCCGGATGACCAGCGCGGGTCGGCTTACAAAGCGTTACGCCTACCTGCAGGACTACGTGGACGGGAAGGAGTAGGTTCCCTTCGGAATCGGAAACCCCGGACTATAAACCGATATCCCAGCTTACCACCGGGTGGACCTTCGGCGCAGAATAAGCACCAAGGGCCCTGAGTTGCAATTGGACCCCATCCTTTACCTCCAGGGTTTTGATGTTCAGCGTATAGCTGCCGCCCGCCGGGATCCGGAAGACAGGGGAACTGCTGTAGAAGGTGTAGGGCATGGCGTTCTCAAAAAGCAGGTCGCTGCTGCTGTTGTTCTTCAACTCTACCTTGAGTACCTGGGTGTTTCGGATGTATCCCGCACTGACTACTTCCACGCTGGCGCGGAGTAAGGGCAGGAGGTAGGCTTCACGGCCCACCAGCAAGTCTTTGTAAACGGCCACCGTACGGCCCGCGAACAAGGCTTCTTTCAGCGACGCTGCAGACCGGTCTTCAGCAAAGACCAGCGTAACCGGCCGGTGATGCCCTTTCTCCAGGTAATCCCAGGTGATCAGCCCGTGGATATCGCTGGTGCCCATGATCGTCAGGTTTTGATCAAGGGCCAGTTGCAGCGCTTCCTCCGAGTAGTCCGTGGTATTGATTACTTCGATCCCGTGGAGTTCGCCCGCGGCGATCCGCGCTTTCTGAAAGTCGCTCAGAACCGGATTGCCCTGCGGTTGCTGGTCGTACCAGGCAGGATGGTTCCAGAACACGAAGGCACCTTGTTTTTTGGCTTCGGCAAAAGGCGTCTCGGGTGCTTCGGCCAGGAGCTTGTTGGCATCCGAGATAAAAATGGCGTTACTGTGCCCCATCGGCGGTTTCCGCGTGATCTCCGACCCGTGTATGATCATCAGGTCGTGGTCCGCCGCCTCTTGCTGCGCCAGAGCGAAGGAGCGGTTGCGATCCGGATGCGGGATGTCTGCGCGGTGCGGTTGGTATTCCAGGTGTTCGGTAAGGGAGATCACGTCAACCCCTTCCCGCAGCGCTTCCATGACGCGGATATTCGGCCAGACGTTCCCGTCCGAGAAGACCGTGTGTTGATGCAGGTCGGTGATCAGGGTGGTGTAGCCCGGAATATCGGGATAAGTCAACGGTGCCCCGACCACATGGCTGTGGTCTTGAGCGCCGGCCCGGACGATCATCGTCAGGGCGCAAAGGAGCGTAAACTTGATGCTGTTCATGGCGGATGATTTGGTTAAATGTAAGCAGAATTCAAATGAGTAATCGGCGATCCATGATTATCAAAAGGCTAGGTTTTGGTTATCAGCCGGCCTTCCAAACATGTACAGTTCCAAAAAAAATCATTCGAACCCCCTCTGATTCAGGAGATTTCCTATATTGAGAAGCCTTTATTGCTGCCAAAAAGTGACCTTTAATTGGATTTGGGAAGAAACCCCCGACGATTCCCTTAAAAAATTCTGCATTGAGCTGGAGTACCGGCTCAGGCCCCGGATCACCCGGTTTTTGATGGACCGGCTGGATTCGGAACTCCTGGAGGATTTTTCTTCCTTTCATTTTGACGTGGACATGGGACGCCGCGAAATCCGGATATCCGATAAGACGCCAGTGGAATACGCCAGCGTCATTGCCTGTGATTTTATGAAGGAGATCGGGATGAATTGCTGCTGATCTCGGTTTGGGCCCAGGGCCCCGGCCGTCGAGTATTCCCTGGCGGCAATCGAAAATAGTGGGCCGCTTCCCGGATTTTTCCGTGATTTCCATAAAAATTGCACACCCTGGTCGCATTTTGCAGGTTGTAGCACGACTCGCGTCGTCTCGGCCTTCCCTCCCGACTGAGGTGCCGCGATGAAATCCCCCGCAAGACATGATCAAACGCTACACCACTTTATTGCTACTTGTAATCTGTACCGGCTATGCGCAGCAATCGGACAGCCTGGTGGGGGAAGTACCCGCCGACCTGCTGTTTAAGAGGCCTTTTCAGAGCGAGTTCTCTATCTCCCCCAACGGTAAGTACTTTGCAGAAGTCCTGAAGATCCGGAATACCCGCGAGATCGCAATCGTGGACATAGACGGTTATAAGCTCCTTCGCCGTATCCCCATGGGGGAGCGAATGGTGGAAGACCTGGTCTGGTTATCAGATAAGCGGCTCATGTTCCAGAGCGTAGGTTCCGTTTATGCTATCGACGTTGACGGGCAAAACGAATTCCGCCTGGCGGGCATGGTGAAGGAAAACACCAATACGAATTTCTACAACCTACACAAGAACCTGGTATTCAACAACATACTTGCTCTGCTTCCGGAGAATGACGATGAAATACTGGTGGAGACCTTTGACCACAATGCCTATGCGTCCATTAAACGTGTAAACGTATTTACCGGCGAGAAGATCGAAGTCCTCAGCGGCAGGTACCACAAGATGAACGGCTGGTACGTAAACCGGGTGGGCAACCCTGTTTTGGGGATGCGGACCGAGGATTCCAGTTGGCACTACTGCGCGCTGAACAAGACAAGCGGCCAGTGGGAACCCATCGTACTGAACCTAAATGGCAAGGAAGTCCCGTTCCGGGTAGAGCCGCTATCCTTCCTGGAGCGGAACGTGAATCTGGAAGGTATCGGCTACGACGGGCAAATCATCTACATCTCCACGAATATGGACAGTGATAAACGGGTCCTGCTGGCCTATGACCTTGCAACCGGCGAGGTGGTGGAAGAACTGGTGAACGATGTGAACGTGGATGTAAGCGACGATCAGGGCGACGACCTGAACCTGATCTTCGATATCAAAAACCAGCAACTGGCCGGAATCCGGTACGAGGGGATAACCCCCCAGCACCATTGGTATTCCGGTGCCTATAGGGATGCCTTTCATATCCTTCGGACCAAATACCCTTCACTGGTGAACGACATCTTCCAAAGCGACCGCAATAACGAACGCTTTCTGATCAGCCAGTGGAGCGATGTCTATGCAGGCAATATCGGCGTTTTTGACCTCCGGGATTCGTCTTACTCCGTCATGATCCAGTTTAACGAGGACCTGAACGCATACAAGCTGAACAAGATTCGAAATACCACCCTGCACAATCGGGAAGGGGTGGCCCTGCCGTCCTATATCCATTTGCCCCAGGGGTATGACCCCGAGGTGGCGCATCCGCTGGTGGTCATTCCGCACGGCGGTCCATGGGCGCGGGACTACTGGCGCCTGGACGAATATTCCCAGTTTTTCAGTACCCGCGGCTATGTGGTCCTGCGCGTGAACTATCGGGGTTCCTTCGGTTTCGGACGAAGTTATGCCCAAGCGGGCTACCAGGGGATCAATACGGTGATGATCGACGACATTGCGGACGCCACCCATGCCATGCAGCAGTCGTATAACATAGACCCTGATCGCATCCATATTTTCGGACATAGTTACGGGGGGTACGCCGCTTATTTGTCGCTGGCGCGCTACCGCGACCTGTATGCCTCTGCGGTAGCCGTATCTGCGCCGACGGATATCGCCGCCTGGATGAAATATCAGCGCAGGAACGATCTTGATTTTTCGTATACCTTCTGGAAACATGCGCTCGGCGGGCATACCAAACGGGACCTGGACGAATTATCCCCCCTGAACATGGTTGAAGAGATCAACCGACCGTTGCTGGTATTTCACGGGGACCGGGACAAGGTGATACCCGTGGCCCAGGCGGAAGCCATCCGTGAGGCCTTTATAAAGCACGATAAGCAGGCCACCGTGCGCATCCTGCAGCAGCAGGGCCACAGCATCCGCAACGGGAACAGCATTAGCTACGTGCTGGAAGAGGCGGTGGAATTCTTTGAGGAACATCAAAAGCGTTGAACCCGGCCCTTGCGCAGGGCCGTCGTATTTCAATAAGGGGTTGATCCATTAAAAGGCACGAACCACCTGCCGGATCGCTACCAATTTTTTCAGCAGGCCTTCCAACTGGTCCAATGGCAGCATATTGGCCCCGTCGCTCTTTGCATTGGCGGGATCAAAATGGGTCTCCAGGAAAATGCCGTCCACCCCGGCTGCAATCCCTGCCCGGGCAATGGTCCCGATCAGTTCGGGCCGCCCCCCGGTAACCCCTGAGGCCTGGTTGGGTTGCTGCAGTGAATGGGTGACATCCAGCACCACCGGTGCAAATTGCCGCATTACGGGGATACCCCTGAAATCGACGATGAGGTCCTGATAGCCGAACATGGTACCGCGGTCCGTAATGATCGCTTGCGGGTTGCCCGAATCGGTAACCTTGGTGACGGCGTGTTTCATGCTCTCCGGGCTCATGAACTGCCCTTTTTTCAGGTTCACGACCTTGCCGGTCTCCGCCGCGGCCACCACCAGGTCGGTTTGCCGTACCAGGAAGGCCGGGATCTGGAGCACGTCCACATATTCGGCGGCCATGGCGGCATCCGATTCCTGATGGATGTCGGTAACCGTTGGCACGCCAAAGGTTTCGGATACCTTGCGAAGGATCTTCAACGCCTTTTCGTCCCCGATCCCGGTAAAGGAATCTACCCGGCTGCGGTTCGCTTTTTTAAAACTGCCCTTAAAGATATACGGGATTTTGAGGGCATCGGTCATGCGGACGATGGACTCCGCAATGCGCATTGCCATCTCCTCGCCTTCAATGGCGCAGGGGCCCGAGAGGAGGAAAAAGTTATCGCCTTCTGCGTACTTGAGCTGCGGGATGCGGGTAAGGTCCATTTGCGTCGTTTTGGCAAATATACGCGTAATCCCAGAGGTTCAGAGGATCCGTTCCTTGATCCGGTCGGCGTAGCCGCGGCTTACCCGTACCCGGTCGCCATTCGTCATGCGGATGTCGTAACTCTTCCCGTATTTGGAGAGTTCGGCCACTGCATTCAGGTTTACGATATGGGAGCGGTGCACCCGTACGAAAGTCCGGGGGTTTAGCCGGTTCTCCAGGGCGCTGATGCCGTGGTTGCTCAGGTAGATCTCCTTGCCTACGTGCAATTTGGAGTAGTCGCCGTAAGCCTCAATCCATTCGATGGCTTCCACGGTGATGGTAATGAGTTTTTGGTTGCGCTGCACCAGCACGCGTTCCGGGAATTCCGGGCTTTCCATCAACAAGCTGTCCGTAAGCGAGGCTTCGTTCCCGTTCCCGGATTCCAGTTTGGCGATGGCTTGTGAGAACCGTTCTTTGGTATACGGTTTCAGCAGATAATCCACCGCATGTACTTCAAAGGCTTTAAGCGCGTATTTGTCATAGGCGGTGGAAAAAATGATCCTCGGGATTTCCTCCAGGTGGGTGAGCACCTCAAATCCGGTTATCCCGGGCATCTGTATATCCAGGAAGACCACATCCGGTCGGAAGCGGTTGATCTCGCGTACGGCGTCCACGCCGTTGTTTGCCTCCGCAAGCAGGACCATATCCGGAAAATCCTTCAGATATTCACGAATAAGCTTCCGGCCGGCCTGCTCGTCGTCAACCAGGATCACCTTTTTCATATGGCAAAGCGGATTTTAAGGCCGCGGGGGTGGTTGTCCAGTAATTCCAGTTTGCTCTGATACCTCCTGGTCAGGCGGATTGCGGTATTCTTAAGGCCGATACCCGATTCCAACACCGAGTCCTTGTCTGCTATGCCGATCCCGGTATCCGAAATTTCAAAGTGGAGTTTACCGCCGCGCTCCAGTATGCGGATGGAAATGGTTCCCCCTTCTATAAGGCTGGACAGACCGTGTTTTACCGAGTTTTCGACCAGCGGCTGCAACAACATGGGGGGCACCTGCCGTTCCATCAGGTCGTCGGCAACGTCGATTTCCACTTTCAGACGGTCCGCAAAACGGGCTTTCTCCAATTCCAGGTACTTCCTAACGAAGTTGAGTTCCTCCCTCAGGGGTACGCTCTCGGCACGGGTAGCCTGCAACTGGTAGCGGAACAGGTCGGAAAGTTGTGCGATCAGTTGTCGGGTCTGCTCCTGTTCCGGGGGCACCGAAGCATTGATGGTATTGAACACGTTGTACAGGAAGTGCGGGTTCAGCTGAGCCTTTATGGCGGAGAGTTCGCTTTTGAGGGCCGCCTGGCGCAATTCCCCCTCCAGGATCAGTTTCCGCTGGTGCTCGCGGTAGTATTCATAGGCGTGCAACACCCCGAACTGGATCAGGTAGAACAGAGCAGGGATGTAAAGGTCCCATACCTGGGCGCGGCTGATCAGATGTGGCCAGCCGAGAGACCCGGAAATGAGGTAATACACTTGCTGGGTGCCCACCACAAAGACCGGGAGGGTCAGGGCATGGATCCATAGCCGGTGTCTCAGGCGCCAGGAACGGCACCGCACGAAGATGAGGTACCATACCGGTATAGAGGCCAGAAAGAAAAGAGAGTAATGCAGGCCGGAAGTGCGCAAGAACGTATACGGGTTTATCAATTCCTCCAGCACCGCTGGACCCCAGCCGTAGGTATTGAATTTCAGGGTAATGTTATAAAGGAGTGAAAACCCAATATAAAAGATGCCGATATACAGGATCTCCATCCGCCGCGTAAGCGGGGCGTCGGGCAGGTGGGCGCTATAGGTGGCGAGAGGGCCATTTTCAGTCATAGGACGAAGAATTGAGTTTTGATTCTGCGCAGGCCGTAAGATACGGCGCGGTCGCGCCAATTGGAAAGAATTTCAGACCAATGGACCCATGGGCCGCCGAATGGTCCCGGCCCGTTCGGCTTCCCCTGGGGCCGCTGGTCGGTATTTGCTTTTGGCCCCAACGGAGGCGGTACATATTTGTCCCACAAAATCGAAAGACATGAGATATATACTTGCGCTGCTTCTGACCCTAATGACCACCGGGTTATTCGCCCAGCAAATTGAAGGCCGGCTGACAGATCCTGGCGGGGAGCCCCTGGCCCTGGCCGCCATAACAGTATTCCGGCAAACGGACAGCACCCTGGTAAAGGCCACGGTAAGCCGCGATGACGGCTCCTTTCTGCTCCGGGAGATTCCGGATGGCAGCTATTACCTTCGGAGCAGCATCCTGGGATATGCCCCTTTAGAGATGGCGATAGTTGTTGACGGGAGGGATTTGAACGTTGGGGAGCTGCGCCTGGAGGAACGGGCCGAGGACCTGGATCAGGTGACCGTGACCGCCGAGAAACCTCTGGTCCAGGTCATGGCCGATAAAACGGTATTCAACGTTTCCGGGACGGTAAACGCTATCGGCTCCTCCGCGCTGGAGCTCCTGAGGAAAGCTCCCGGTGTGGTCATGGG
>JBNKHB010000072.1:0-10697 GCA_050290125.1 Robiginitalea sp. | reverse complement strand
GCATAAAAAAACCCGGCACGGTGGCCGGGTTCGTCTGTTTATCGGATGGGATCAGGCTACGACTTCTTCGTATTTCTCCGCCAGGGTCATGGCCGCTTCAATCGCTTGCCGTTGCTTCTTCAGAAGATTTTCGGTAGACGGTGCCAGGACCAAATCTTTGTCCTTAAGTACTTCATCATAGGATTCGAGGCTGGCCTTTTCACCGCGCTCCACTTCCTCCAGGATACGCTCGGTATCATTTGGGCTGAGCGTGCTGGTCAGGTTCATCCAGGCCCGGTGCAAGTCGCCGGCAAAGCTTCCGCCCTTGTCGGGCAGGCGGCCGTACTGCTGGATCTCTTTTTTCAGCTCATGGCCAAAGGTATAGCGCTGCTGTACCTTGTCGTTCAGAAAACGTTTAACAGTCGGATTTTCCACCTTTTCGGCGGCGAGTTTATAGCCCCGTTCCGCATCGTACGTTTTTTCAAGTAGTTCGTTGAGTTTGTTTGAAACGTTGTCGGTATACTTCATTTTTCAATCATCATTTTGGTTCGTCAGGGTCGCCGGCTCTCGACGACTCGTATATATAGTATAATAACTAAAGTACTGTAAATCAAGTATTTAACATAATTTATAATCGAATTAACAGTTTTTAAGCCTTAAAGGCCGTGCGGGCCGGCAATTTTTTGTTGCAGGGCTGGTAAACTCCGGAAAAAGAATCTTATATTTGCACCCGCTTTGCGCGCTGCGCCAGGGCTGAACAACCCACGGGGGTTGTAAATAGAATTAATAACCGGAGGTCGGGAACCTCCACAAATTAATGTGACATGCCAGTACGTATCAGACTTCAAAGACATGGTAAGAAGGGAAAACCTTTTTACTGGATCGTAGCCGCTGACTCGCGTTCCAAGCGCGACGGCCGCTTCCTCGAAAAACTCGGAACTTATAACCCGAATACCAACCCGGCCACCATCGACATCGATGTGGACCAATCGGTTAAATGGCTGGACAACGGAGCGCAACCCAGCGAGACCGCCCGCCGTATCCTCTCTTACAAAGGGATATTGCTGAAGCATCACCTGAGCGGGGGAGTACGCAAGGGAGCCCTCACCGAAGAGGCTGCCGAAAAGAAATTTACCGCCTGGTTGGAGGAGAAGGAGCAGAAGGTCTCCAAAAAGACCGAAGGGCTTGAAAAAGCCAAAGAGGAAGCTAAAGCCAAGGCGCTGGAAGCAGAGAAAGAGGCCAACGAGAAGCGCAAGGCCGCTGCTTTGGAAGCAGAGACCCCGGAAACTCCGGAAGGCGAGAGCGCCGAGGAGGAGGTTGCTGCCGTAGAAGCCGCACCGGCTCCTGAGGCCGAGGTTGCCGAGCAGGAAGCCCCTGCCGCTGCCAGCGACGCCGAAGAGGCTGCCGAGAGCGAAGAAGAATAATCCGCCCGACCCGTGCGCAAGGAAGATTGTTTTTACCTAGGTAAGATCGTCTCCCGCCACGGATACAAAGGCGACTTGCTGGCCAAGCTCGATACGGACGAGCCCGGCCTGTACGAACAACTGGAATCAGTATTCGTTTCCCTGGGGAACAATCTGATTCCTTTTTTTATTCGCCAGAGCCGCCTGCATAAATCCAGCCTGCTGAGGCTCTCTTTTGAGGATGTGGAAGGGGAAGCCGACGCCACCTCCCTGATCGGTGCCGAACTCTACCTTCCCCTGGACCAGTTGCCGCCGCTAAGCGGGAATAACTTTTACTTCCACGAAGTGATCGGCTATACCCTGCAGGATGCCGTAAAGGGCGACGCAGGCCGGATCATCGCCGTAAACGACCAGGCTGCACAGGCATTGCTGGTGGCTGAAAAGGATGGGAAAGAACTACTGATCCCCATCAATGACGACATTATTACCCGGGTAGACCGGGAAGCCCGGGTCCTGCACATCCATGCCCCGGACGGCCTGATCGATCTGTATCTGGACGAAGCCTGATCAGGTCAGGGACTCCCTGCAGTACTCCACGCACTTGCGCACTTCCGCTATCGCATTGGATCCTTCCGGGATGTCGTATTCCAGTTCGATCGTAGCCGGGAAGTCATAGGCGTTTTTCTTCATCAATTGCAAAGCCTCGGTGATCGGGGTATCCCCCTGGCCCCAGACTACATTCCCCTTGCCGTTGGCCGGCGTCTGCCGGTCTTTCACGTGCATGCTCCGGATCCGCAGGTACTTATCCCGGATGATGTCCAGCGGCGCGGCATTCCCGGCAGCCACATAGTGGCCGAGGTCCAGGTTCAGGGAATTGAAGGTGGATTGCTTCAGGGCGGTGTCCCAGAAAGTCGGGGTTTGTTGCTCGTGGCCATGGTATCCGATGAAGATGCCGTGGTTTGCGCCCATCCATCCCAGTTTGGCCGTGTGATCGTCATTGTCGGGATGCTCCAGGGTCACATGAGAGGCCCCGAGGGCCTTGGCGGCGCGGATGCCCCAATCGATCTCCACATCCGTATTGTTCATACCGAAGGCATTGGGCTTAAAGGCATAAATGGAAACACCCTTGTCCGCATACATCTTTTTGATCTTTTCGAAGGGCTCCATGGACGTCTTGCCACGCCATTCGGCGACCTGCTTGTTGTAGGCTTCCATCTGCGCCCGCATATCCGCCATTTCCTTTTCCTGATCCGCGGAGAGTTCCCCGTTGCGCTGAGCGCGCATCAACCCGAAAAAGGCCCGTCGGTCCACCGGATTTTCCGGTTTTCCGGCAAAGGATTCGGCGGGGTCCCCCATCAGTTCGATCTCGCTGATGCCGCAGTCCAGCACGTATTGCAGGGTGGCCTCGGCACTCTGGTCCGGCATGCTCCGGAAGGAATAGGTGATCACGCCCAGCCGCACCCCTTCGATGAAGGAGTCGGGCTTGCGGTAGTGTTTGAAAATGGCAGGCCCGGCCCATAGGCGCTGGCCTGCAAGGCCCAGGCCGGCTGCGGCCAGGGCGGAGGTTCCGATGAACTTCCGTCTTGATACTTGATTTTTCTCTGATTTCATTTTAGTGCTACATTGGCCGAACTCGCAGTTGGTTCGGGTTGTTTATACAATTTCAACTGGTTCATGGACCAGGGGATGTCGTCCGCTTCCGGTAAGGTACGGGTTATAACGATTCTAAGGAATCGTATCGGTTCGTCGGGGAGTCCGATCACCATGTCCGGCCCGGTTCCCTCTTCGCTGGATGCCACCTTCCAGTCCTGGCCGTTGTTGGAAACCTGGATCTCATAGCCCCTGGGATACGTTTCGACAGGCGGGGGCATGGGGGTTCCCTGACCCGGCCTCCAGGTGCCCCAGCGCCGGATGGACGGCGAATGAAAGCGCATTTCCGTCAGGCTTACGGGTTGCTCAAAGGCTACCTGATACCACATGCCTTCCTTCTGGCCTTCGCCGGTGGTCCAGCCCTCAAAATTGAAGGCGCCCATGGCGGATCCGGTACCGCCGATCCGGGTGGGTTGTACGTGGCTGGCCGAAGCGCTCACGCCCGTTTCGGGTTCAAGTACCTGCGGTACGGCGGCCCGCAGCGATTCATAGGTATACGGTGCGCTCTGGGCTGAGGTCCGGGCGCGCACTTCGGCTACCTGTTCCTCGGAAACCAGGGAGGCTTCGTTGGTCAGGTTCATCCGGATAAACGAAGCGATATCGGCGATCCACTGATCGGACTGCTCTTTGTTTCCGACCATGATGCCGCCGGGGTAATTGGTGCCGTCGATCGGTCCGGTCATCCCGTGCAGGATGGTATTGATCACATAATCCGGGTGCCACTGGACGCGTGCCGAGCCGGTCAGCGGCGGGGCCAGCGTCTGCCCGTTGCCGGCAGGCGTACCGGTACCGTCCGCCCCGTGGCATTGCACGCATAATTCGTTGAAGATCACACCGCCCCGTTCCAGGCTTTCCTGTTGTTGCGCGGTAAGCTCCACAGGCGGAGGATTGAACCAGCTGCGCACCGCCGGGGGTTCCAGGATCTGGCTACCCACCAGCTGTACGCCTTTTGCCTTATTCTCCGCGAGCAGTTCGGTGATCAGTTGTTCGCGGCCTTCCAGTTTCAGGTGTTTGGCGCTGAGCATGGCCTGGATGACCACGTCCGTCTCGCCGTCCTGCATGGCGCTTGCGTAAAGTCCCTGCAAGCCGCTGTTTCCTTTTTTATAAAGGGTTTCCCCGGCACGCAGCGCCTGGATGCGGATGCGGGTCTCGGGATCTGCGGCCAGTTCCCGGACCAGGTCGGCAGTGAGCAGGCCCAAACCTTCCAGGCTCCAGATCGCATGGATCCGCGCATTCATGTTTTCGCCACTGCGGGCCAGCTTCGTTAATGCCGATCCGACGGAGGTATCCCCGGACAAGACGATGAGCTGCTGGGCCTTGTCACGCCACCATCCGTTGGGGTGGCCCAGGTATTGCACCAGATCGGCGGGTTTTTGATCCAGCATGCGGGGCCGCTCGGTATCCCGTTCCGCACTGTCGTGCGTCAGGCGCCAGATGCGTCCGAGTTTCACCACCTTGTCCAGTTGGTATTGCTCGATCTTGGCCCGCAAATACGAACCTTTTTGCGCCCATTGGCCTTCCTGGATGATCCCGTGGTACATGTCGGTGATGTAAAGGGTGCCGTCCGGAGCAGTAGTCATGTCCACCGGGCGGAACAGCGGGTCGGTCGAGCGGATGAATTCCGATTGTTGATCCTGAAAAACATTGTGCAGGGTGGTGAGCCCTTCGGTGACCACAGGGTTCACCTGCCGGACGATCCGGGCCACCGGTTCCCCGTACAGCAGTTGGCCGTAGAGTTCCGACGGCAGGCGGTCCCCCCGGTAAATATCGTTGCCCGCCGCTCCGGTCACCAGGTTCAGGGAGCCGTCGGGCTGGCGCACCTGGTCCATCCCGCCCTGCATGTCGGCGATCTTCACCGGAGCCCCCCATGGGATATCGAACCCTTCGGCATACTGGTCTTCCACCTGAAAATTCCCGTAGTGAATGGGGAACTGAAAGTAGGAAGGAAGCCCGCTGGCCCCGCCCAGGAACCACAATTTCCCGTCGTCGTCATGGGTGATGCCCCACTGGGCGCGGTTAAAGCCGGTGGATTCCCGGATCACCCCGCCCGGGGTTTCCCGCACCCGGAAGGCGTTTACGGTGCTGTAGAGCCAGTTGTCCATCCCGTAGTACAGGAAGGCCTGCTGGTGTTCCACATTTCCGGAGCGGCCGAATTTATTGGTAAAGAATTCCTTTTTATCCGCTTTCCCGTCCCCGTCCGTATCGGTGTAACGGTAGACGTTGTCGGCATTGCTCTCCATAGCCAGGATGCAGTCCTTGCCGTACGGCAACACAAAACGGGGGAATACCAGGCTGTCCACAAAAACGCCTCCGGTCTCATAGACGCCGTCGCCGTCGCGGTCTTCCCAGCGGGAGATCCGGCTCACCGGGTCCAGTTCCCCCTCCGAGTCCGCGGTGAGCATATAGGTGCGCAACTCAAGCACATACATCCGGCCGTTGCCGTCAAAGGCGATCGCGCCGGGCTGCTCGATCTGGGGTTCGGTAAGCACCGGGGCAATACGGTACCCTTCGGGAAGTAGGAAGGTCTTTGCCTGTTCCTCGGGGTATTTCGGCGGGACCGGGGGTTTGGGTTCCAGGTCGATGCCGGCCCAGTCCGCATCCGTTGGATCGGCGTCATCGGGCAGGGCGATATTCGGTAGCGAGTCGGAAAAACTGTTGATTACCTGGTCTACGGGGTGTGGCTGCGGGTCTTTGCAGGAATGGAACCCGAGTCCGGCCAGCAGCAGGCATGCCAGCGGGCCCCGGAGGTTTCGAAAGCTCATAAGATGTTTAGTGTTTGTTGTTTTCAAGCGACTTCCCGTCCCTTCCTTTTACGGGGCGGCAGGCCGAAAGAATTGCAAGAAAAATTAAGTACTTTGGCTGTAACTATCAAAGATTTAACAGAATTGTGCAACGATTCACAATCCGTCTTTTCCGCCTGACCGGGATTACGTTCCCAGCCCTTCTTCTTGCAACGGCAATATCCTGTGGGGAAGCATCCCGCCCGGCAGCCGAAGCCGGGACGGCGCCTCCCAATATCGTCCTGATCTTTACGGACGACCAGGGCTACGGCGATGTGGGGGTGTTCGGCGCTTCTGATATTACAACGCCCAACCTGGACCGGCTGGCCGGAGAGGGGCTTACGCTCACCAACTTTTACGCCGCGCAGCCGGTATGTTCTGCCTCGCGGGCCGGGCTACTGACGGGCTGTTACCCGAACCGGATCGGGATCCACAACGCGCTGATGCCCGACAGCCCTGTCGGCCTGAATCCCGAGGAGGAAACCCTGGCGGAGTTGCTCCGGGCCCGGGGCTATGCCACCGGGATCTTCGGCAAATGGCACCTGGGGGACCAGCCGGAATTCCTGCCGCTCAATCACGGTTTTGACGAGTATTTCGGGATTCCTTATTCCAACGATATGTGGCCGTTGCATCCGCAGCAGGGCCCCGTCTTCAATTTCGGGCCGTTACCCCTGTATGAGCAGCATCGCGTAATTGATACCCTTGAGGACCAGACCTTGCTGACCCGCCGGATCACGCAGAAAAGCGTGGACTTCATCGGCCGGCACAAGGACCAGCCCTTCTTTTTATATGTGCCGCATCCGCAGCCGCACGTACCCCTCTTCGTATCGGACCGGTTTCGCGGCAAATCCGGCCGCGGGCTCTACGGCGACGTGATCATGGAGATCGACTGGTCGGTGGGGGAGATCCTGAAGGCCCTGGAAGCGAATGGGCTGGAAGACAACACCTGGGTGATCTTTACCTCGGATAACGGGCCCTGGCTGGCCTATGGCAATCACGCCGGCAGTACCGGAGGCCTGCGCGAAGGCAAAGGGACCAGCTGGGAAGGCGGTGTTCGCGAACCCTGCATCATGCGGTTTCCGGGTCGCATCCCGGCGGGATCGGTTTCGGATACCCCGGTGATGGCCATCGATTTGCTGCCCACGGCCGCATCCGTGTGCGGGGCGGAGCTGCCCCGGCGGAAAATTGACGGGCGAAACATCTGGCCGCTGCTCAGCGGGGAAGCGGCAGGGATCGCGGACCATCCCTATTTTTTCTATTACCGCGTGAACGAATTGCAGGCCGTCCGACAGGGGGACTGGAAGCTGTATTTGCCGCATTCCTATCGCAGCATGAAAGGTCAGCAACCGGGAGCCGACGGCCTGCCGGGAGCCTACACGCACTTTGAGGTATCTGCGCCAGAATTGTATAACCTGAGGGAGGATCCGACCGAGGAAAGCAACCGGGCGCAAAGCCGTCCGGAGCTGGTGGATTCCCTCCTTCACCTGGCGGCCGGGATGCGCAGCGAATTGGGGGATGCACTGACAGGCGCGGATGGCGCCGAGGGTCGTCCTCCTGGCGGGGCGCCGCAGGAGGGAAGCCAACCTTGAACAACCCGGAAAAAGCAGCCCGCACCCGTGCCTGGATGCCGCCATGCCGAGCATTTAAAAATGTAACAAGACAGGCATCAAATGTTATATTTCCACTACCTTTGATTCCAATAAAATGGCACCTCTATGAAGCCCGATCTTTTTGAAGCCCCGGATTACTACCAGCTGGACGATTTACTTACCGACGAGCACAAATTGGTGCGCGATGCGGCCCGCAGCTGGGTAAAACGTGACGTCTCGCCCATTATCGAGGAATACGCCCAAAAGGCCGAATTCCCCAAACAATTGATCGCCGGGCTGGCGGAGATCGGCGCCTTCGGCCCGTATATCCCGATGGAATACGGCGGCGCCGGCCTGGATCAGATCAGTTACGGGCTGATCATGCAGGAGATCGAACGCGGCGACAGCGGGGTGCGCTCCACTGCTTCCGTGCAGTCGTCCCTGGTCATGTACCCGATCTTTGCCTATGGTACCGAGGAGCAGCGAAAGAAATACCTGCCCAAACTGGCAGCGGGCGAGTGGATGGGCTGCTTTGGCCTGACCGAACCGGACCACGGCTCGAATCCGGGAGGGATGGTCACGAACTTTAAGGACCAGGGCGACCACTACCTGCTGAACGGTGCCAAACTGTGGATCTCCAATTCGCCCTTTGCGGATGTGGCCGTGGTCTGGGCCAAGAACGAAGAGGGACGGATCCACGGCCTGATCGTGGAGCGTGGCATGGAGGGGTTCAGCACCCCGGAAACCCATAACAAATGGTCCTTGCGGGCCTCCGCTACCGGGGAGTTGATCTTTGACAACGTAAAAGTGCCCAAAGAGAATCTTTTACCGGGCAAGAACGGCCTGGGCGCCCCGCTGGGTTGCCTGGATTCCGCTCGCTACGGGATTGCCTGGGGGGCCATCGGCGCGGCCATGGACTGTTACGATACGGCCCTTCGTTATGCCAGGGAACGGATCCAGTTCGGCAAGCCCATCGGGGCCACGCAGTTACAGCAGAAGAAGTTGGCGGAGATGATCACGGAGATCACCAAGGCACAGCTGCTGGCGTTCCGCCTGGGGCAATTGAAAAATGAAGGCCGGGCCACTACCGCGCAGATCTCCATGGCCAAGCGGAACAATGTGGAGATGGCCATCAAAATCGCCCGAGAGGCCCGCCAGGTCCTGGGCGGCATGGGCATCACCGGGGAATATCCCATCATGAGGCATATGATGAACCTGGAATCGGTGATCACCTACGAAGGTACGCACGATATCCACCTGCTCATCACCGGCTCTGATATTACCGGATTCCAGGCATTTAAGTAGGATTTTTACGGCAGCTGTACAACCATACAGCCTGCAGCTCCGGCATTTGTTGCCGGGCCAGCTGTGCCAGGCGCAGCAGGCAACGCGCCCGGTTCAGGTTCTGTTCCGGGTAGGCGATCCGGTAATAGATGTCGCCCTGCAGGTAGTCGGTGAGGGCGCGGATGCCATGCAGTAAGGGCATGAGCACCAGCCCGTACGGCAGCCATTCCCGTTCGGATTCCTCCATGGCGAGATCGCCGGCTGCAAAGCCCTGGACAAACGCGGCGTACTGTCCCAGTTTAAGTTCCAGCGCTTCGATCTGCGGGTGGTCCTCCGGGAATTCCGTGACGACTGCCCGCGCAGCGTCCCCGAAGTCGTGGATCAGGTATCCCGGCATCAGGGTATCCAGGTCGATCAGGCAGAGGCCCCTGGCCTCGTTGGCGTCGAAAAGGATGTTGGTGAGCTTGGGATCGTTATGGCATACCCGGACCGGCATCCGGTCCCAGGGGATGTCGGCACAGAATTCCGCAAGTTCATCCGCGGATTCGCGCCAGGGTGCGGCGATGCGCAGTCGGTCGGGATCGGCTTTGGCGGCCGCTTCGCCGAGTTGGGAACGGCGCAATCCCAGGTCGTGAAAACCGGGTAGCAGTACCTCCAGCTTATCGGCAGCTAAGCCGGAAACCAGCCGGTGAAAAACGGCCAGGATACGGCCCGCCTCGCTCACAATCGCTGGCTGATCGGTCTGTTCCATGCTGCGGGAACCGGAAACATAGGTCAATACCCGCCAGAAGCCCGAGGTCTCGTCCTTCGTCCAGCTCCTGCCCTCGGAAGTCCGCAGCAATTCCAGGGCCCGGTAATCCGGTGCATGCAGCAATGGGAGTACCTGCTCCATGTTATGCATGACTGCCTCCGGCTTCTCAAAAATGGCGGTGTTGATCCGCTGTAAAACGTATTTAGGGGTATTTCCCTCCCGGATCAGATAAGAAGTGTTGATATAGCCCTGCGCAATGACCTCGGCACTCACCAGCTGCGGGTCGATCCCGAACCGGGCCAATACGGGCGGTGCTGCAGGTTTCGACATCTTATTGGACCCTTGGAATTAACCCCAGAGCGGGCTCGGATATTCTCCGGCCTGACTCCGCTGCTTCAAGGCGTTTACCGCCTGTTCTTTATCGGCCTGGTAGGTAACGCCGAACCAGGGGCTGTTTGCGGGGATCACCTCTACCTCGGCCGCCTGGTTCCGGAGCATGTCCTGGATAACGAAGGGGATATAGATCTCCCCCTTGGAGGGGTCTTCGGATTCTTCAAGGAATTTCCTGAAATCCGATTCGATCTGCGGGAAAATTGAGGGTTGACAAACCCAGAAATTCATACTGACCAGTTCCTTGCCATGAAATTCCAGGCCGCTGTCCGCATCGCGGATCACATTTCCTTCGTCCGCGATTTCGGTGCGTTCCACAACGGACAGCAATTTATTGCCGTCCTGCTCGCATACCCCGCGTGAGACGGAACCGTGCGGGGACAAGGTGTCCTGCAGGGTATAAGCTACCAGCCCATAGGTATTGCTGCCTTCCCTGGCCTGTATAAATTCGGAGGCCCGGGCAAAAGCCGGTTGTCCGTAGTAGTCATCGGCGTTGATCACCACAAAGGATTTGGTAATGACATTTCGGGCGGTCCACACGGCGTGGGCCGTGCCCCAGGGCTTGGGTCGCTCCCCCTGGAATACAGCTCCTTCGGGGAGGTCTGTTAGTTCCTGGGCCAAAACGTCCAGGCTCACAGAGGCCGGTAGTCGCTCCGACAGATAGGACCGCAGGAAGTCTACGTTGTCGCGCTGGGTGATCACCACGATATGATCGAAACCGTTCGTAATCGCGTCGTAAATACTGAATTCCATGAGAAATTCGCCAGCGGGGCCCAGGTCGTCGAATTGTTTGAGCTTTCCGTAGCGGCTGCCGCGGCCGGCTGCCATAAGAAGTAATGTCCTGGGTGCGAATGTTTTTCTGGCCCAAAAA
>JBNKHB010000071.1:0-10715 GCA_050290125.1 Robiginitalea sp. | reverse complement strand
AGCGTGATTTCGGGGAAAACAAGGTCCAGGAACTCGTGGCCAAATACGAGGCGCTACCCCGGGATATCCGTTGGCATATGATCGGGCATTTGCAGCGCAATAAGGTAAAATACCTGATCGACTTCATTACCCTGATCCACGGGGTAGACAGCCTGCGGCTGCTCCGTGAGATCGACAAGCGCGCTGCTGCCGCTGGCCGCGTCGTCGACTGCCTGTTGCAAGTGCATATAGCCGAAGAATCCAGCAAGTTCGGTTTTGACCGGGACGAATTGCGGGAATTGTTTGCAGGCGGAGAATTGGATCGCCTGCCTCATGTGCGCATCCGGGGTTTGATGGGTATGGCCACCTTCACCGAGGATCAGCAGCAGGTGCGGCGGGAATTCCGGAGTTTAAAAACCCTTTTCGACGCGCATTGTGCCGGACGCGAGAAGGCAGACATACTCTCCATGGGCATGAGCGGAGATTATGCGATCGCGGTAGAGGAAGGCAGCAATATGGTCCGGATCGGAAGTAGTATCTTTGGTTCCAGATAGCAACAGCTGCGCCTAGGGAGAGATGTTTTCCGTACTGGACATAGAAACCACTGGTGGTAAATTCGACGAGGAAGGTATCACCGAGATCGCCATCCACCGATATGACGGCCATGAGGTGACGGACACCTTCATCAGCCTGGTCAATCCTGAACGGCCGATCCAGCCCTATGTCCAAAAACTCACCGGGATCAACGGCAACATGCTCCGCAGCGCGCCCAAATTCCACGAAGTGGCAAAACGGGTCGTGGAAATTACCCAAGACAGCGTTTTGGTGGCGCATAACGCCCAATTTGACTATCGGATCCTAAGAACCGAATTCAGGCGCCTGGGTTTTGATTTTCAACGCGAAACCCTGTGTACCGTGGATCTGGCAAAGCGCCTGATCCCGGAAGCCGAATCCCATAGTCTCGGGAAGCTGGCCCGTTCGCTGGGTATCCCCGTAAGCGACCGGCACCGTGCCAATGGGGATGCACTCGCCACCCTCGGGTTGCTGAAAGTGCTTTTGAACCGCGACAGCTCAAAGACCATCGTTCGGGATATCATCCGCCCGGAAAGCCTGGGGGAATTGTCGGATCGCCAGTTGAGCCTGGTCCGCGCCGTTCCGGACGAAACCGGGGTGTATTACCTCTACGATAAAGATGGGGAGATCCTGTTCCTGGATGCCAGTTCGAACATGAAAAAAGGGGTGAACCTCCATTTTACGGGGGAGGGCTTGCATTCGCGTGTGCTCAGGAAGCGCACCCGCCAGGTTCAGTTTGAACTTACGGGCAGCAGGTTGCACGCGGACCTGAAAGCCTATAATGAGATCCGTGCCAACCGTCCGCCCTACCTGCCCAGGCGCAAAAGGCCAAAAGCTGTCATAAACAATGAACTTCTCATCAACGGGCAACCGTATGTCTTGAACGGCAATGGGCTATTGCTGCTGGATAAGGGTCGGGAACAGGGCGAACGCTCCGCCATATGGCTCGCAGGCGAAGGGGTGCGCGGCATGGGCTTTGTGACCCTCAACCACCAAATTCAGAATATTCATATCTTAGAAAAGCTAATGTCACCGCTGCAGGATGCGGCGGGAAGCCTGCAGGTGCTGGTTTCATCGCTTTCGGGCCGAAAGGTCATGAAGGTGATTGAACTCTAATGTTCCAGATTGCAAAAAACTGATTTGAACCGGGGCTGGAAAAGCCGATTGCACGAGATCATCTACGAGGCCGATACGCGCGAGGGCAAGTGGTTTGACCTGATCCTTATGCTGGTCATCATCCTGAGCGTGATCCTGGTCATGCTGGAAAGCGTGGATGACTTTGACGCCAAATACCATCAGGAGTTGCTTACCCTGGAGTGGATCGTTACCATTTTCTTCTCCATCGAGTACATCGCCCGGATCATTTGCATTAAGAAACCTTCCCATTACATTTTCAGTTTTTACGGGATCATCGACTTTGTCTCTACGATCCCGCTGTATTTATCCTACATCATTGCAGGCTCCCAGGTGTTCCTGGCCGTACGGGCCTTCAGGCTGCTCAGGGTTTTCCGTATCCTGAAACTGGTGCAATTCATAGGCGAGGCCTCGCAACTGAAATCGGCCCTGAAAGCCAGTCGGGCCAAGATCCTGGTCTTTATCTACGTTGTGCTGATCCTTTCCGTCATTATGGGTACCATTATGTATTTGATTGAAGGGGATGAAGCCGGTTTTACCAGCATCCCGCGCAGCATCTACTGGACCATCGTAACGCTTACCACCGTCGGATACGGGGACATTGCCCCCCAAACCAATATCGGACAGTTCATTGCAACCATCATCATGATCCTGGGTTACGGTATCATCGCCGTCCCTACGGGAATTGTCACCGTTGAATTCTCCAAACAATCCGGAAAGGCCGGCAAGGCCGATTCCCCGGATTATGTGCACCTGAATACCCAGTCTTGCCCCACTTGTTCGGTAGAAGGGCACAGGGACGGCGCACACTACTGTTTTAATTGCGGAGCCCCGCTGTAATGGAAAATGTACTGCTCAGTATAAGCGGTCCAACCGGGATCGGGAAAACCGCTTGGGCCATCCGGCTTGCAAACCATTATCACACTGAGATCCTTTCCGCAGACTCCAGACAATTCTTTTCCGAAATGCGCATTGGCACAGCAGTTCCCAGCGAAGCGGAACTGAAACAGGCCGCGCACCATTTCATAGGGCACAAATCCGTATACGATCCCTATTCGGTGGGAGACTTCCAAAAGGACGCCCTGGAACGGATGAAAGAACTTTTCAGGCAACACCGGATGCTCATCATGGCCGGTGGGAGCGGCCTCTACCTGGATGCGGTAACCCGGGGGCTCGACCAATTTCTTCCCGTTGGACCGGGGGTCCGAGAAGCACTTAGCGAAAGCCTGCGCGATAATGGATTGCAAGGGCTGCAAGAGCAATTGCGGAAACTGGACCCGGATTACTATGCCAAAGTCGATCTCCAAAATCCCCATCGGGTGATCCGTGCGCTGGAAGTGTGCCTGAGTAGCGGGCAGCCCTTTAGTTCCTTCCTGGGCAAGCGTCAACCCCCGGACTTCTTCCGCCACCTCCCCATAGGGTTTACGGCGCCCCGCGAAGTTGTTTACCGGCGGATCGAGAAGCGGGTGGATGCCATGATGGCTGCGGGCCTGGAAGCGGAAGCCAGGCGTTTGTATCCGCTGCGCCACCTGAATGCGCTGCAGACCGTCGGGTACCAGGAACTCTTTGCCTATTTGGATGGAAGATGGGACCTGGCAACCGCAGTGTCGGAAATCAAAAAGAACACCCGTAGATTTGCGAAACGGCAGGAAACCTGGTTCCGAAAAAACCCGGAGATCCGTTGGTTTCAATATGATGCTGACATTGAGGATGTGATCACATATGTGGGTAAAAAAACAGCTGGCTTAAGGAAATGAAAAAGATCGTATTCATTATGGGGGTGTCCGCCAGCGGCAAATCAACCCTGGGGCAAGCGCTGGCGCGGGAAACCGGTCTTCCGTTCTATGACGGGGATGATTATCACCCGCCAGAGAATATTGCGAAAATGAGCGCGGGTGCCCCCCTCGACGACCAGGATCGGCGGGGCTGGCTTCGCAGGCTCAACCAAATGGCCCGCGACCACCGGGAGCAAGGTGCGATCATCGGATGTTCCGCCCTTAAGGAAACCTATCGGGAATGGCTTATGGAAGGACTGTCAGGCGAGAATGTACTCTGGGTGGTACTCGTTGGGGGGTATCAGCAGATATTGGACCGCAGCAGGAAGCGAACCGATCACTTCATGCCGGCCTCTTTGCTGGAATCACAGTTCCAAACGCTGGAACTCCCTCCCTACGGCTTGCACCTGTCGTGTGTGGAACTGGATACCCCTCAAATGGTACGGGAGATCCTTGCGGAATTGGGCGAGTAGCCTAAAGAGTATTCGGGCTGCGCTTAAGATTTTTCAGAATCCGTCTTCACGACCAACCTGAACCCTTCCCCGTGGATGTTGAGGATCTCTACGCTGTCGTCACGTTTCAGATATTTCCTCAGCTTGGCGATATAGACGTCCATGCTTCGGGAGGTAAAGTAATTGTCGTCCCTCCAGATCTTGGTGAGTGCCAGTTCCCGTGGCATCAGATCGTTTTCATGCAGGGCGAGCAGGCGCAGCAATTCGTTTTCCTTGGGAGACAATTTAATGGGCTTCTCCTCCTTGAACTTAAGGAAACGCAATTTGGAATTCAAGTGGAAATTGCCAAAATTAAATTCAAATTGCTTACTGTCTGCCAGGCTATTAGATGCTTTTCTTTGAAGAATCGCTTTAAGTTTCATCAGCAGGACTTCCGAATCGAACGGCTTGTTCAAATAATCGTCGGCACCGGCCTTATATCCTTTAAGCACGTCTTCCTTCATGGTCTTGGCAGTAAGGAAGATGATCGGGATATTCTCGTTCTTCTCCCGGATCTCCTTGGCCAGGGTAAAGCCATCCTTATATGGCATCATCACATCCAGGATGCACACGTCAAAATTCTCCTTCTTGAATTTCTCGAAGCCCTCCATCCCATTCTTAGCCAGGGTTACCTCAAAATCATTCATAGACAGATAGTCCTTCAACACGATTCCGAAATTGGGGTCGTCCTCGACTAAAAGAATCTTCTTGTTTTCTGTTTCCATGTTGCTTCTTAAATTAATGGGAGTTTAATAAAGAAAGTGCTGCCTTTGCCTTTCTCGCTTTCTGCATACACCTCTCCCTGGTGGTCTTCAACTATTTTCTTTACGTAGGCAAGGCCCAGGCCATGCCCCTTTACATTGTGAATGTCACCGGTGTGTTCCCGGTAGAATTTTTCGAATATCCGTTTGAGAACCGCCTTGGACATGCCGGCTCCCTGATCCTGGATCCGAATCAGGATCATATTTTTTGCGACTTCCGTGTAGACGTCGATTTTAGGGGCGTCCGGGGAATACTTCACTGCATTGTCAAGGATATTGACAATAACGTTGCTAAAATGCACGTCGTTGGCAAGGACCTCGGAACGCTCCGCATCCAGGTGGGTCTTCACGTATCCGCCCCGGTCCAGCACGATCAGTTCGATGTGACCCACGGCATCCTGAATGATATCGTGGACGTCCACGCGATCTTTGCGAATGTCCAGCTGGTTCTTTTCCAGTTTTGAGATACGCAGTACGTTCTCCACCTGTGCGTGCATGCGCTTGTTCTCATCCCGGATCATTCCGAGATAGCGGCCGATCTTCTCCTGGTCGTCCATGACCTTGGGATTCTTGATCGCCTCCACTGCCAGGTTAATAGTGGCAATAGGGGTTTTGAATTCGTGCGTCATGTTGTTGATGAAATCGGATTTGATCTCCGAGATCTGTTTCTGACGGATCAATTGATAAATGGCACTGGCGTAAGCCACCATGATGATAAGGGTGAACAGCAGCGATAACAGGGCCATGCTGAGGATGGAACTCAGGATGAACTTCTTTTTTTTGGGGAAATTCAAAAGCAGGGTATAATCCGCATTCCCCTCAATATCCCTGAACAAGGGCGCTTTGAAAGGATTATCGGCAATGAATTTGAATTTGCGCGACTTTACTTTGGTGGGCAATCCCCCGCTGTATACGCCGTACTCGTATTCGATGTCCAGGTTGCGGTCCATCAGTTCCCGGTCCAGCAGCAATTCGATCTCTTCGCGACTCACGCGTTCGTGGATCGGGACTTTTTCCGCATACTCCCTGTACACGTCGTCAAAGGCTACTTTATCCAGAATGGGGATCCCTCCTACCTTCTCCCACTTCTCGATGGGGTTCAGGCGGTAGGCTTTCCCGTCTATCCCGTATTCCTCACGGAAAAGGGTCTTCGTACGACGGCTGGTATAACTTCTTATGGTAGCGCTGTCCGCGCCGATGCCATTGTCAAAGAACGTTGAAGCGATATCGTAATCTTCCTCCAGGATCCCATGGGAATAAAACAAGACCTCGTTGGAATTCAAATCGCGATCGATAAAGAAGATGTTGCTCCAATGGGCACTTTTCAGCTCCCCAATGCTATCTTTCAGCTGCAGGAACCGGTCCGAATAATCCTTGATCTCGCGCTCCTCGATCTTATCGGTTACCCTGGAAAGGATATCCGTAACCACATTTGAAAACTGTTCCTCCTTGTCCTCAACCGAATTCTTAATCCAGTAGAGCTGCACCGCGATGATTCCTACGAGCGACAAGCTCATCAGGATGACGAGCAGAACAAATAATCTCCTATTCATCGGTAGGGTAAAAGTAAAAATTTAACATTTAGGCGCCGGGTGGTTTAACCTAACCTTAACAAAAGTCAGTCCTCCGCGGAGCCTGATGTTTTCAGGAGTTCCCGGTGGATGGCAAGCACTTGCTTCCGGGTGTTTTCCAGTTCTGAATTTTCGATGGTGAAGTCTGCCAATTCCCGCTTTCTGGAATCGGGCCATTGGTGGTCCATCCGTTTGGTGACGTCCGCAGTGCTGGAGCCGTCTCGTGCCACGACCCTTCGGATCCGCTCCTGCCGGGGGGCGGTTACCAAGATCACTTTGTCCAGGTTCCGATAGCCGCCGTTCTCAAAAAGCACAGCCGCCTCTTGCAGTACATAAGGTGTTTCCTGCCGCCCGGCCCATTCCTTAAAATCCTCGCGAACAACCGGGTGCACCAGGGCGTTCAGTTGTGACAGCAAATCGCCGTCGGAAAATACCTTGCGCGCCACGAAGCGCGTGTTTAGCTGTTCCCCGGTATACGCCCTGGACCCGAGGAGGTCAACAATCCCCTTCCGCAGTTCTTTGCGGTGCTCCATCAGGTACCGGGCCCTGCGGTCCGAATTGTATACCGGGATCCCGAGTTCCTCGAAAAACGATGCAACGGTGGTCTTCCCGCTGCCGATCCCGCCCGTGAGCCCAATGTGTTTCATTCGCTACGTATTATGAATTCCACGCTGGATTCCAGCGGTACGGCGCTTTGCACATTCGCCGGCTGCCGGAGGAGCTCCAATTGCAACCGGCCGGATTGCGGATCGGGATCCTCAAAATCGGCAACCAGCCGGAAATCTTCTGATCCCAGATCCTTTAGCGATTCGATCCGACCCCTACAGAGTACTCCCACCGTTGCGGGGAAGGTGCGAACTTCCTGGTTTGCCGGCATATTCACTACCTCCACGGGCACGTCCACCACCGATTCGGAAAACCGGAAAACCTCGGCGCGGACCCGTACCTGACGGGTGGAAAAATTGGTATGTGCCAGTCCGGCGGGAAGGACCAGATCTATTTCCCTGTCCAGTGATTCTCGGACATCTTTCAGATTGAGTTTTCGGGTTCGGATACTGACAATCGAATCAATTTCACCCGGCGGACCGAGCAGATGCACATTCGGCGGGTTTACTTCCACCTCGGCATCCATCATGTAATTCTGGGCCAATTCCAGATCCAAATCCGCGATAACCGGAACCGACCGGGACTTCAGCTGCTGAAATTCAAAAAACAAGGTATCGGATGGCATCTCCAGGATGGCAATGCCGTCGGTCAATTGCCGTTCCACTTGCCGACGATACACCTGGGGCCCTATAAAATAGCGGCCTCTAAGCTTCTGCGTTTCCGCGAGGTCAACACCGACGCGTTTGGGACTTAGCTGGTATTGCAGGATCCTGAAACCCACTGCCCGGATCCGGACCGGCAACTCTTCGGGCGGACTTCCCAGCAGCACCAGGCTGTCCGGGCTGTTTTCGTAATACATCCCAAAGGTGACATTGTGCGTATAGGTTTGCGATAAGCGGCTTACCAGCCAGGCAAAAAAGGAACAGATCAGGAACAGGAGAAATACGCGGGCGCGTGGCTGATTTATCCGGGATTTAATTCGCTTGATCAAGGCTAGGGGTTGAAAAACAAGCCCGGAAACAGGGCCTGCGGTTTCTTACTACTAAAGGTAAGCAAGATGGAGGATTTAAGAAAACCCCAGCCGTAGCCTGCGAACTGCACCAGAACGGCCTGCAGCGCCATCATGGCGATTACGGGTTTACCCGTCGCGCGCAGCGCCGAAAGCGTATATCCCAACAGGTACACCCCATAAATGATCAGGGGGAGGAAACCGGGCAGCCCCGGCAATATAAACGGCAGGAGAAGCGAGACGCCGAGTCCAAGCGTAAAAAGCGTTGGAAACCAATACGCCAGGCGCGCCGATCCGGGGTGCCATTTATTCAGGATCGGACGGGTTAGACCAAACTTGTATACCTGCCGGTAAAATGAGCGCCAGTTGATCCGGCGTTTATGGAAAACCACGGCCCCGGGCAGATAACGGATGTTGAAGCCTAACTTGAGCAACCGCAGACTCAGATCCGGGTCTTCGCCCGGATGGATGTTGCCAAAGCCCCCACTGGCCTTAAATGCCTTGCGGGAAAGCCCCATGTTAAAGCTTCTGGGCTGAAAATTCTCTTGTTCCTTGCGTCCGCCGCGGATACCCCCCGTACTCCAGGGAGAAGTCATGCTGAAACTGATCGCCTGTTGCAGCGCATTGAAGTCCGGGTGGGCCGCATCCGGGCCGCCGTAACAGTCTGCGAATTCGCGCCCCAGGCTTTCACGGACCCGGCCGAAATAATCCGGCGGCAACACGCAGTCCGAATCCACCAGCACGAAATAATCCCCGTTAGCATGGCGCATGCCGTAGTTCCTCGAGTCCCCGGGGCCGGTGTTCGGCTTTTTCAGATATAGAATGTTCAATTTTTGCCCATAGGAGGCCACAACCTGCTCGGAGGGTTGCTGGGAACCGTCCTCCACCACCACTATTTCCAGCTTCCCCGGATCCTTTTGGGCAGCAAGGCTTTCAAGCAACTCGGCGAGTTCCCCAGGGCGGTTGTAAACCGGCACGATGAGTGAAAAAAACAACTCGTTCTCCATGGATAAAAAAAAGCCATCCGCGGCAATGCGTGGATGGCATTCTACGCGTTCAGACGCATGTTATTCAGAGAATTGATCGATGATCTCCTGGCTCACCCCGGTGCTCGAAAAACCGCCGTCGTGAAACAAGTTCTGCATGGTTACCTTCCGGGTCAGGTCCGAAAAGAGGCTTACCGTATAGTTCGCGCAATCCAGGGCCGATGCATTGCCCAACGGGGACATCTTCTCGGCATAATTGATAAAGCCCCCGAAGCCTTTCACTCCCTGGCCGGCCGTTGTAGGCGTCGGGCTCTGGGAAATGGTATTGACCCGCACCTGCTTCTGCTTTCCGAAGAAATATCCGAAGCTCCTGGCGACGGATTCCAGATAGGCCTTGTTATCCGCCATATCATTGTAATCCGGGAAAGTCCTTTGTGCCGCCATATAGGTGAGGGCTACGATACTTCCCCAGGTATTCATGGCGTCTGCCTTGTAAAGCGCCTGCATGACCTTGTGGAAGGACAGGGCGGAAACATCCCAGCCCTTTGCGGTCCAGTCGTAATTCTCATCCGTATATTGCTTTCCTTTCCGCACGTTCACCGACATGCCGATGGAATGCAGCACGAAATCCAGTTTGCCGCCCAGGATCTCCATGGACTGGCTCACCAGATTGGCCAGGTCTTCTTCGCTGGTGGCATCCGCCGGCACGATCTGGGAACCGGTTTTCTCGGCCAGGGCATTGATCTGGCCCATCCGCATGGCGATCGGCGCATTGGTAAGCACAAAGCTGCCGCCCTCCTCGTGGACGCGCTCCGCGGTTTTCCAGGCGATGGAATTCTCATCCAGGGCCCCGAAAATAATTCCTTTCTTCCCTTTAAGCAGATTGTATGACATAGGTTGGTTCTTTCAGTTTGATCGTTTCAAAGATATTGAACTCATTTATAATTTATTGAACTCATCAGGTGCCGCAAACCCGCTGCCGGCTAGTTCAGGAGCTGACGGGCATGGGAGAGCGCAGAATCCGTAAGGTCGCTGCCGCCCAGCATCTGGGCCAGTTCCTGAATGCGCTCCTGCAGATCCAGTCGCTTCATACGGGTATAGGTCCGATCCCCCACTACTTCCTTAAACACCCGGAATTGCTGCTTACCTTTGGACGCAACCTGAGGCAGGTGGGTAATGGCAAGCACCTGCATCGTTTCCCCCATTGCCTTCATGATATCCCCCATCCGGTTGGATATCTCACCTGAAACACCGGTATCGATCTCGTCAAAGATCATGGTGGGCAGGGATTCGTAAGTAGCCAACACTGATTTTATGGTGAGCATGATACGGGACAGCTCACCTCCGGATGCCGCCTTCTTAAGCGTTCCGTACGCTCCCCCTTTATTTGCCGTAAAAAGCAGCTCCAGGTCATCCGCCCCCTGAGGGCCGAAGTTTTGGCGGGGCATCAATTGCCATTTAAAGGAGGCGTCGGGCATTCCGAGGCCGCTCAACTCATTTTCCAGTTGGGCCGTAAGCCCGGGTAAGGCGGCCTCCCTCTGAACATGAAGGCGATCGGCAAGTTTGCCAAGTTGGAGCTCCTGTTCCTCCGCCGCCTGCTTCAGACGGGTTATTTCGGCATCCAGATCCGCCGTATCGTCGAGTTCCCGCTCCAGGCGGGCCCTTATTTCAAGTAATTCCTCAACGTTACCGGCGCTGTGCTTTTTTAGCAGATCGTAAAGAACCCGTAATTGTTCGTTGACCCGTTCCAGGCCGGCCGGGTCCGCTTGCTGGTGTTCCGAAATGTCCGCAATTTCCTGGGACAGGTCGTCCGATTCAATATAGAGGGAT
>JBNKHB010000070.1:0-10734 GCA_050290125.1 Robiginitalea sp. | reverse complement strand
ATAGTTCTTCCTCGTCGGGAAGTCAATCCGGGATTGTCACCTAACTTTCGAACAACGCAATCCTATTGAATAGCATCCAATTATCATTCTGGGTAGCTACCACCACCATTCATTTTGGATAATCGGTAAGGATAAGCTGAAGGCCTGCTGAGGTGACTTAGAACTGAATCCCAACGATCAGCATTTCGGGATGGCTTACTGCTTGCTTGGAATCCAGCTCATAAAGGTCGAATTCGTCGGCAGCAGGTTAAGACCTGCCTGTAAAGATACAACCTAATTCTCATGGCCTTAACCTTTCGGAAACAAATCGGATCCCATTTGTGCGGGAAAGCTGAATATCAAAGGGCATGGATGTAACGCGGACATTAACCAAACCCCTTTTCCTGTACATTTGGATTTAAATGAGATTCTCCAACAGCTTTTCCCGAAAGTTTCGAGCCGTGTTCCGGATTACGGTTGCCTGGACCCTTATATCCATGATCCAACTGCTCTATGAAATGGCCATTCTCAAAGAATACGGATTCGAATACAGATGGAGTAATCCAGGAGGATTCCTAACCTATTTTACCATTAATTCACTGGCTTTCGTGGTCAATGGTTTCGTAGCCGGCCTGGTCATTGTCTTTTTCCTCCAGAATTGGATTCGTAACCGTTCGTACTCACAGGGGCTGCTCTATGGGATCCTAATTTATATGACCCTCTTTATCCTAATGACCTTCCTCCAGAATTATTTTGTCGTGCATTCCATGTGGGATGGCAAAAGATCCTTTTCGCTGGCCTATATGGATGGACTTCGGGATTATTTCTTTTCGTATGAATTCGCCAGGAATTTCCCTTTCTGGCTTGTGGTGCTGGCAGGAACCCTGATAGCGCTGTTCATCAATGACAAATACGGCTCCGGTGTTTTTGGGAAGTTTCTGCTCGGGAACTATTTTAACCCCAAAAGCGAGGAGCGGATCTTCATGTTCCTGGATTTGAAAGGTTCCACACAAATCGCCGAAAAACTGGGGGAGCACACCTATTTCAGGTTTCTTCAGGAGGTCATAAAAGATATCACCCCCATACTGATCGAAACGAAAGCAGAGGTCTATCAATATGTGGGGGACGAAATTGCCTTGAGCTGGAATGTCCGGAATGGGATAAAGGATCTGAATTGCATTCGTTGCTACCAGCGGATTAAAAATCTGCTCGCGGAAGCTTCTCAAAAGTACCAGCAGATGTTTGAGGCTACCCCGTTTTTTAAGGCAGGGCTCCATGTAGGCAAGGCAACCGTGGGAGAAATCGGAGTAATAAAAAGGGATATAGTGTATTCCGGGGATGTGTTGAATACCACGGCCAGGATCCAAAGCAAGTGCAATGATCTCGGAGCTGACTTATTACTTTCGGGTGATCTGGTCAGGCGCCTAAAAGGAGACACGAATTGGCTACGGTCATTTGGAAAAGTGCCATTACGGGGAAAATCGGAAGAGATTGAACTGTATTCCCCGGTAGCCGGATAATGTAACTCTTAGGCTGATAAAAGGTTTCTCGGGACGTTGGGCTTTTACACCACCACTCCCCCAAACCGGTATTCATCCGTAAAATACTGCACCAGAAACCCGCGCACATTATCGTAGAAAACCCGGTCCGCAATTTCCTCCGGGCTCTGCCCCATCATCAGGCGTTCCAATTCTTCGGCCGAAAAGGGCTCTTCCTCCGGCAGGGACAGGATCCTGAAGTCTTTCATATACGGCCGGTCCTGGGTCTGCAGCGCCTCTATAATCTTTTCCCGGAACGCCCCCAGGTCCGCAGCGGTCTCGTAGGTATTGAACGGGTCCACGATGCCGTCGTTATCGGAACCCAGGCAAACGATATCCCAGGCAGTATGCGGGTCCGGACCGGAGCCCGCCGCCTGCCGCCGGGCTTCGATATGGCGGGCAGCCACCTTCACCACATGAAAGATGTTGGTAAGGAACATCTGCGAGTACAGGCGCTTGGCCTTTTCGGGATAAGCCCGGACGGCGCGCAGTTTGCGCTTGAACTTCTTGCCGGGCATCCGGCCGTCGTGCATACAGATGCCGATCAAACCGCCGGAATCGTAGATCTCACGGATATCCTCATCGGTGAGGTTGATCTCGAATTTACTCACATACGAGCGGCGCTCCCCTTCCTTACTGTTGTTGTTCCGCGCCGCCGCCTCCAGCGTTTCGATGGCGTTCACGGCCGTGTGGCTGGAGATGATCGGCACCTCATCCCCTGCACTGCGCAGGTCCCTGACCAGGGTGTAATACTGTTTCCGCATGACTGGCGACATGTGCTTGGTATCCACCAGGATCCGGGCCTGTTGCGGTCCGCGCAGCAGCAGTTGTTGGATAACTTCCCTTCCCAGGGATGACAGGCCGGTATTCCGGCCGGGTTGTTGGTTAAAGACCACTGAGAACAATCCCGCAAAACTCTTGGCATGTCCTCCCAGGAAATTGTTGAAGTGATGGGAAAAGGTGATGAAGAACGGGATGAAATCCGTTTGCCCCGGATCTTTTAAAACCTCCAGATTGGTGCGGAAAGCGTCCTGCAATGTCTGCCGGTCAGCGGCCTCCAGTTCCTCAAAGGCCTTGTCCTGCCGCAGGATTTCCACGGGATAATCCCCAAAGGCATGCACGCCTTCAACCGTCACGATCCCTGCTATGGTATTTTGCTCCCCGGGCACAGGCAATTCCGATACCCGGTTTACCAGGCGAAACTCGGGCAATATCTGACCCAGGGGGCCCTTGGGTCGCGGGCCCTGTGCCGCCACCAGGTAGTCGTACTCGCGCCGGTAGTCCTCCAGGTACGCCGCCCGGCCCCCCGGAGTGTGGATCAGGTCCAGGAAGCCCGAAGTGGCCGCTTCTGAGATGCCTGTGATCAGGCGGATGAGTTTGTTGTCCACGCTCTTTTTATACCGTTTGCGCAAGAGCAGCTGCAGCGTCCATTTGATCAATAGTGCAGCCCGCCTGAACGGCCGGTCCGGCCGCATGAATTCCCGCTCAAAGGGATAGATGCTGCAGAATATCAGCCGATTGCCCCCTTCAAAACAACTGTCCAGGTTACACTGCGTTTTGAGGGCCATCTTATTGGCCATGCTCCTCAGGGCCAGCTTCCGGATGCTGACCAATTTAAAGATCTCATCCACCGTCGGGTTCTCCCGGAAATCCCAGATGCTGTCAATGGCATCATTCAGGTGAGGCTTGAGGCTGGGGTGGCAGTGGAGGTCGGCGATCGGCTTGGGCACGGTGCAGGTATTTGGGTCCGTAACTGGCGGGGAACCCACTTAATGTACGAAGAAACCTCACGCCAATTCGTTAACCACAGCCTATTTTTTGCTATATTAACAAGAACGTTCCCACAACAACACCGAACCAACCCTTACGGCCAGCCATGATCGCCAAATGGAAAAAACACCAGCTCAATCGGCTCATTGTCGTTTGGATGGCGTTATCCGTGCTGATGCTTATTTGCGTCAGCTATTTCCGGATCAACGAACTGATAGTGCATCCGCAGCACGGGCTTTTCGACATCTTTGATGACGTTTCTTCCCGCATCCGCAACGAACGGGAATTCTGGTACCGTGCATTCTTTGTCCTGGATATACTATGGCCATTATCGCTGCTGACTTCCATTGGCCTGATCGTTCGGGACGAAGACAATGTCAGCCTGATCAACGTACTGGAATCCCGCACCTGGTTCGCCTATATTTATGCTGGTGTTGCCGGGGCTGCCTATTTGACCGATATGGCCGAAAATGCATGCTACTGGGGTTACCTGGGCGGACCGCTCCCCAAACTAGTTTTCCTGAAGAACATCCTCTATGGCGCTGCCCTCCTATTCCTGATCTACTGGCTTATCAAGCATTATTTAGTACCGTATTTAAAGGCGTTCCTCAAATTCGTCTGGACCTCGCTCCTCAGTATCCTCTTTATCCTGCTCATCTATGCCCTGGTGGCCTTTATGCCGCAGGGAGGGACCCTGGTCGTCCAGTTGTTCTATGAACCCTGGAATATTATTTTCCTGTTCTTTCTCCTGGCCTTCCTGGCCATTATGGTCTCGCATTACCCCGTCTACAGTGCCATTTGGTTTTACGGGGACCAGGACCCGGTGCGGCTTGAAAAAGCGCGCAAAGGACGCCTACTGGGCTTCGGACTCATCTATTATAATTTGCTGGGAACCTCCGGCACACATGCATCCTTCGACCATCCGGTAATCAAAGCGCTTCGGCGAAGCCTGGGGATCCTCCTTTACATCGCCCTGTTTAATATCATGTTCGGTCTGATCACCCGTTTCTATGAAGTGCCCCTGGATAGCTTTACCCTGTCTGTTTTCCTCCTTGCCATAACCCTTTGGATCTATTATCTGGAGGGCGAACGCTATACCCGGTGGAAGCGGATCCTGTCCGAAAAGGGAGTACCCGGGCATGATCAGCAAAAATGCGTAAGGGCAGTAGTCCGCTATGTGAGGTGGTTCCCCCGGTTTTTCTTCATTTCCTCGGCGCTGGTAATCGCCACGGCCGTGGTGGCTGTCTGGCTGGGCTGGCACCGCATTAGCGTGCTGCTTTTCCTGTTTACCCTGGGAAGCCAGATGTTCCTGTATATCCATTTCAAGATCAGCAGGAGTTTCCTAAAATATGTCTACCGGTCGGAAAGGCTGTTCCGGAGCAATAAATACATGTACAACATGTATACGCTCAGGTTATTCTGCCGTTTTGACCCGAAGGGAGAGGAACGGGGCCGGGGATGGGTGTTTCGCCTTTTCGGATCCCTGAGCAACAACATCCAGTACCTCAACCTGATGCGCCTCAGCGGCATGACTTCCCTGTTATTGCTCATCCTGGCAAACAGGTGGTTTGAAGTTGCCTCCATCTTCAATCCTATTGTGATCATCGTAATGTATATCATACTCTACTATTCGCTTTTTGTGATCCTGTTCAAGCATGCCCTTTACTACCAAAGTTTAAAGAAGAAGAAATACTGGTACCAGAATTTCTTCAAATTCGGGATCCCGCTCGTTGCGGTCGTGGTTTTGGCCATAGCCGTCCAACTGGCAAAACAGCCCAACGACCTGCACCGCCTCAGAGAGGTATCGCTGCACCAGCAAGCGCTCGGTTATTTGGAATACACGGATTCGCTCGTGGCCCGCTTCCCGCCCCGCCTGAACAATTATTTCTTTGTGGGTTCGTACGGCGGAGGCCTCAAGGCAAACCTTTGGAACCTTTTAATATTTCATGAGCTGGACCGCGCATCAAAAGGGTCGTTCTTTCAAAAAACGGCTGTCCTGTCCGGGGTTTCCGGGGGCGCCGTCGGGATTGGCAATTACGCTTCCCTGGTCCTGAATACGACCCCACCGGAAGGGGTTCCGGACCGTATCCTGGAAATCGGGAATTCCAATGTGCTCTCCAATGAACTCACCTATTTGCTGGGGCGTGACTGGATCCAGGAGTTCATCCCCCTTAACCTGGAATTCGGGGTGGACCGCTCCTACAAAAGCATGCAACACCATGCAGCCCTTACGGGAATGGAGGACTTCAATGAAGTCGCGCTGGAAGATTACTGGAGGGATATCTACATAAGCCGGGACAACAGCTTCCCCGCCCTTATCCTGAATACCACTGCTGTTGGTGGGGTGCAGGGGGTTAGCTCATCCGTTACCTTCCCGCCGGATGCCTTTGCCGGTGCCATCGACATCCCTAAGGCCATTACCCGGAAAGACAGCACGGACGGTTCCCCTCATGGCAGGTCGCTCACTTATTTCGGTGCCGTTTCCACCACAAACAGGTTCCCGTTCTTCAGCCCTACCGCCAAGGTTAAGGGGGTGGCCAGCTTCCTGGACGGTGGTTACTTTGATAATTCCGGTCTGCTCAGCGCGATGGGCGCGTACGATGCCATGGTTCGGAATGCCCGCTATGACAGCCTGATCAACCCGGTGTTTATCAGCATTATCAATTCGGAAGACATTTACCTGGCCGAAAAGCTCCGGGATACGAATCTCACGTCGCGGAGCAATACGGAGACCAGCGAGGTCGGTTCCATCATCAATACCATCGTCTCCATCGACAAGCTCCCGAACTATACCCTCCAAAAGATCGTAACGAGCGGATACGCCGTGGAGTTGTTGATGATGCCTCATAAATTGAGTTATGATCAGGTGGCTGAAGCCCTGAATGGCGATATCCCGGATCCGGTGGGCCTGGCGGACTATATCGAAGCGCACAATGCGAAAATCGATTCGGTCCTTCGGGCGTATAAAGCCTATGACTACGAGAAATGGGGTGTTGTGGAGCCGCCGCTGGCCCGCTTGCTGAGCGAACCGGCCGTCCAGTACCAACGGGCCATGATCGCCTGTCACCCCGACGTCCGGGCCGCCATCGACCGGATCATTGAGGAATATATCACCGAAGATGAGCGGATCGACGTGGAATACCAGCGCCAGCTGATCGAAGAAACCCAGGCGCCGAGGCCCGGGCGCATCTTTAAGGAATCTTCCATACAGCTCAGGCAAACCCCCGCCCAACTGAAGAAACAAGCGGACTAAACGGCAAGCCTTTCTTACCCGCCATCATTGCGCATAGGTCCGTAAAGTTTTATACTTTACTGAACGATAACGTACCCGTATTGAAACCCATCGTTCAAATATCCCTGGACCTCACCAATATCGACGAGGCGCTGGAAACAGCTGCCATGGCCCTGCGCGCGGGTGTGGACTGGCTCGAGGCCGGTACGCCGCTCATCCTGGCGGAAGGCCTACACGGCGTCCGAAAACTTAGGGAAGCCTTTCCCGGCGTTCCCATCGTTGCCGACCTGAAGACCATGGACGGCGGTTACCTGGAGGCCGAAATGATGGCCAAAGCCGGTGCCACCCATGTAGTGGTCATGGCCCGGGCCCATCCCGAGACCATTCACTGTGTGGTAAAGGCCGGAAAGGACTTTGGGGTAAAGGTAATGGGCGACAATTTGGGCGCCCCGGACATGGTGGCGGCCGCCAGGGAACTGGAGGAACTGGGTTGCGATTATATCGTGCACCATATCGGCTATGACGAGCGGAGGGGCATAGCCGCCCGCGGACAGCGCATGCCCAGTCCGCTGGATCAGCTGAAGGAGGTGGTGGCAGCCGTAGACATCCCGGTACAGGCGGTGGGTGGCTTGTCTTTGGAACAGGCCATCCGGTGCCCGGAGTACGGTGCGCCGCTGGTGGTGTTGGGTGCTCCCCTGACCATTGATGCGGATGCCTTTAAAACGGCAGACGGCGACCTGGAGGCATCCCTTCGTATGATCTGTGAAAAAATACACGCCTATGGCGGGTGATTCTAAATTAAACTGCAATGGCTGAAAAAATGATCGGGGTAGTGAATTACGCCCCGGAAAAAGGCTCGGTGGCCTTGCGAGAAGTGGGTATTCCCGAATTCGGGGACGAGGACGTATTACTGCAGGTAGAGAACGTGGGGGTCTGTGGCAGCGATCTGCACCAATGGACGGCGGATCACAGCTGGCATGTAAACTACCCGGTCGTGCTGGGGCATGAATTCGGGGGGAGGATCGCCAAACTGGGCAAGAACGTAAAGAATTGGAAAGATGGGGACCGCGTGGTGAGCGAAACGGCTGCCGTCATCAATCCAGACAGCCCCCTGACCCGATCGGGCCTCTACAACCTGGATCCGGACCGCAAGGGATTCGGCTACGGGGTAAACGGCGCCATGACCAAATTCGTAAGGGTCCCGGCCAGATGCCTGCACAGCGTCCCGGATCACCTTTCGTTTCAACAGGCCTGCCTTACCGAACCTTGTTGCGTGGCCTATAATGCCGTGGCCGTTAACGGGAATATCAAGCCCGGGGACCGGGTGGTGGTGCTCGGGCCAGGCACCATCGGGATTCTATGCGCCGCGGTCGCCAGGTTATGCGGGGCACAGGTCGCCGTTGTGGGGTTGGCTGCGGACAGCGGCCGGTTAGCGATCGCTTCACAGTATGGCTGCGAGACAATAGTGGGGGATGCCACCCAGTGGGCCGTGGCTGCGGACGGCATGGGGGCGGATACAGTTATCGACGCGGCGGGCATCAGCAAAACCCTGCAGATCGCATTGCAACTGGTCCGGCCCAAAGGACAGATCATAAAAGTGGGCTGGGGACCGCAACCTCTTAATTTCTCCCTGGACCCGCTGGTACAGAAAAATGTGACCCTGCAGGGGAGTTTCAGCCATAACTGGCCGGTTTGGGAGCGCGTGATCGGCCTGCTCGCCTCCGGACAACTGGACGTACAGCCCATCATCGGCGGGGTCTGGGGCCTGGAAGACTGGCATACGGCCTTCGAAAAAATGCACAGCGGAGCCGTTGTAAAAAGCGTATTAAAACCGGAGTAAACCATGCGCCTGAAAGACAAAGTGATCCTGGTAACCGGCAGTACCACGGGCATCGGCAAGGCCATTGCCAAACGATGCGCCTCAGAAGGCGCCCGGGTAATGATCCACGGGCTGGAGGCGGACTGGGCAGAAGCAGTGCAACGGGAAATCGGTTCCGACCGCGCCGCAGTCCATATTGAGGACCTGGCGGGCGCAGGGGCCTGTACCCGGCTGGTCGCCAAGGCAGTAGAGGCCTTCGGGAAGATCGATGCCGTGGTCAACAATGCGGCCCGCGTGGTTACCTCCAACATAGAGACTACGGATGCCGGATTCCTGGAATCGGTCTTCCGGGTGAATACGGTAGCGCCGTTCCTGCTGATCAAGGAAGCCCTGCCACATTTGGCTGCCACCAGGGGCTGCGTGCTGAATATCGGTTCGGTAAACGCATACAGCGGAGAGCCCAACCTGCTGGCCTACAGCATGTCAAAAGGCGCGCTCATGACCATGACGCGCAACCTGGGAGACACCCTCCACCGGGAACATGGGGTGCGCGTCAACCAAATCAACCCGGGATGGGTGCTGACCGAGACCGAACGCCAGCGGAAACAGGAGCACGGGCTGCCGGAAGACTGGTACAAAGATTTGCCCGATGTCTACGCCCCGGCCGGCCGGATCCTCAAACCGGAAGAGATTGCCGCGGCGGCCGTCTTTTGGCTCTCGGACGAAAGCGGCCCGGTCAGCGGCCAGGTAATGGACCTGGAACAGCATCCCTTTATCGGCAGGAACCCGCCCAAAGACGCCTCCACCATCCCTTCAAAAAAATAACATGCCAAAACTCGCAGCATTTCCGAAGGCCTTTATGCACGCCCTTTGCAAGGACGGCTCCATGGAACTGGAGGAGTGGATCCGCCTGGCCTGCGAGCTGGAGATCGACGGGCTGGAATGGTATGCCGGCTTCCTGGAAATGCAGGACCGCGGCAATTGGGAACGGTTTCGCAAGCTGGTGGAAGACCGCGGAAAAGTGATCCCCATGATGTGCTGCTCCCCGGATTTCACGCATCCGGACAAAGGGTACCGCGAAAATGAGATGGCGAAGCAACGCGAATGGATCGAGATGACCTATGCGCTGGGCGGCAGTTATTGCCGGGTGCTTTCCGGCCAGCGTCGGCCGGAGTTGACCATTGAAGAAGGAATACGCCTGGCCGCGGAGTGCATCGAGGCCTGTCTGCCGTTTGCCGCGGAACGGGGCATTACCCTCATCCTGGAAAACCATTACAAGGACGATTTCTGGCATTATCCCGAATTCGCTCAGAAAATGGAGGTGTTTTGCGCCCTGGTGGACCGGGTCCGCCATCCGAACTTCGGCGTCAATTACGACCCCAGCAACACCTACCTGGCCGGCGAAGACCCCCTGGAACTCCTCAGCCGGGTTTCGGACCGCGTGGTCACCATGCACGCCAGCGACCGCTACCTGCTGGAGGGCACCCTGGAAGATCTGCGGCGGGAGGAAAACGATGCTTTAGGCTACGCGAAACGCCTGAGCCATGGGGAGATCGGCAAGGGGCTCAACGACTACGACGCCATCTTTACCGAACTCAAACGCGTTGGTTTTGACGGCTGGATCAGCATTGAAGACGGGGTGGAGGGCATGGAGCAACTCCGTCGCAGCGTTGCCTTTCTCCGGAACAAGATCGAAGCTTACTGGGGGTGAGGCGAAAGGCCACGGCACCTGCCGGCAAACACAATCCATTACGACCAAATGCGTGGTGGCCTCTGTTAAATAGGATTTCCTTAACAGCTTAATCCCCACCCTCTTCTGTATCTTATAAGGGCCTTATCCGCGGATCGGGCTCATCAATCCAGAACGACATGCATAGAAGAAACTTCATCGCCTCCCTGGGGGCCGCCGGATTACTGCTGAAAATGCAACCTGTGTACGGTATTTCCCAAACCGTCGCACCCCTGGACATCCTGGTGCTGGGCGGCACGGATTTCCTGGGCCCGGCCGTAGTACGGGCCGGTATGGCCGCCGGTCACCGGATTACCCTGTTCAACCGCGGCATCACGAATCCTGAGCTGTTCCCGGAACTACCCCTCATCCGCGGGGACCGGGAAAAAGGCCCAGAATCTTACGCCCCGTTGAAAGAACGCCGTTGGGACGCTGTGATCGACGTATGGCCGCAGCAGTCCAAATTGGTGGACGAGACCACCGGGGCACTGCAGGCGCATACAGACCACTATCTGTTTGTCTCCAGCGTGGCCGTCTACCGCGATTTCGCCATCCCTGGCGTACAGGAATCGCACCCGCTTACCTCCCTGCCGGAAGACCGTGGCAAGTGGGAGTACCCCGAGGAGAAGGTAGCCGCCGAAAACCTGGTTGCCGAACGCTTCCCGGA
>JBNKHB010000069.1:0-10798 GCA_050290125.1 Robiginitalea sp. | reverse complement strand
CTTCAAAATTAGTTGACCGATAACCGTACAAGTTTCTTAGGAATTCACTTATTTTTGCCAGAAGTAATAATGGCAACAGAAGTAAAACAAACAACCAGGGCCCAGGAATCCACCAATGCCATAGAGCGATTGTACATTACCATGCGGCATCTATTTAACCGCGGATTCTACAAGCCAATGGGGGTTTCGGGCGAGACCCTCCGGAATGCGCTGCTGCAGCTGCGGCCCGAGATCTACGGCTCTATAGGGGAGGACAAGGCAGAGCTGGAAGGGCTCATGTACGTGCTCGAACGGCTTCCCGAGGGCATTGAGCAATGCCGGTATATCAACCTCACTTCCGACGAGGGTTACGGCAAGTCCCACTTTAAGGCCATTATCCCTCCCAAGCGCCGCCGCAACTGCTACCGCATCGATTCCGAACAGATGAACATCGAGATAACCCGCGGCCGTTCGGATATTTACGACATTCTTACCCACCTGACCTTCCTGTTTATCGAGTCCGACAAGATCGGCAGGCGGGTACTCATCGAAGATGATAAGGCTACCATCCGCGACTGGCAGAAACTGGAAGCCGCCGTGGGCAAATCCAAGCTGAACCTGGCTGAAAAAGAAGTGGCCCTGATCCACACCGGCAATATCCTGGGGCGTTCCTTTGTGGACGTGAAGGGGGTTTACGACAAGCTGGCCACCAAGAAAAACCCGGAACGCTTCCTGCAGATCATCTACTGGCTCGGCAAACTGGCCATCGAGGAACAAACTACCGGGGATAAACGCACCATCACCTTCAGCACCTTGCTCCGCGAGCGACTGGGCCACCACATCCACGGCGAGCGATGGGCGGATGAGATCAAGTCGGTCCTGAATAAAAAAGGACTGCTGGACCGGCCGGTGCACATCATCAGTTCCAACATGCACAGCGTGGTAAATTCCCTTTTTGCCCGGAAAGCCCTTAAAAAGGAGTTCCCGGACAAGGAACGCTTGGAAATCTTTGAGGCCCTGAGCGCCGATACCGGCAGTTCGCTGCGGCCCAAGGTGATCGCATTTGCCGTTAAGAACGGCATGATCGAGATTGACGACCAGTCCGGGGCCAATATCGACGTGCAACTCTTTGACCTGGCCAGACTCGGGCCGGGAGCCTGCTGCTATGAGCTGCCCGAGGAGGTAGCCGCCCAAAAGCCGGTCTTGCTGGTTATGGATTACGCATTTGGGGAGCAGGCCTTTGAGACCATAGACGAGTTGTTGAAACCCTACGAAGTAAACGGCGAGAAGCGGTATCTTAACGTGGAATCCATCTCCGTCATGGGGAAAGCCGGCATCCTGGAAGGGGACAAGGGGGACCTGATGATCCCCTCCGCCCATATCTTTGAGGGTACGGCCGACAACTATCCCTTTGAGAACGAGCTGAAGAAGGAAGATTTTGAAGGGTACGGCCTGAGTGTATACGAAGGCACCATGGTGACCGTGCTGGGCACTTCGCTGCAAAACAAGGATATCCTCCGCTTTTTCCACCGGTCTACCTGGAATGTGATCGGCCTGGAAATGGAAGGGGTGCATTACCAGAAAGCCATACAATCGGCGTCCCGGATCCGCAAAAGCATCCGCCAGGACGTTAAGGTCCGCTACGCCTACTACGCCTCGGACAACCCGCTGAAGACCGGGCACACCCTGGCCTCCGGCGGCCTGGGTACGGCAGGCGTCAAGCCAACGTATCTGATTACGGATAAAATATTGAAGCAAATTTTTAATTCTCAACCATGAACCAACATCAATCCAACCCTCCCGAAACGTCCAATGAACTGGACCTGGGGAAATTGTTTGATTTAATCGGACGGGGATTCAACCGACTGTTCAGGGTGTTCCTGAGATTGTTTTTGTACCTGAAGCGAAATATTATCTGGCTGGCGGGACTAATTGTCATTGGGGTGGCGGCAGGGCTGCTCCTCAGGACCATTGTGGTAGAGAAACAACAGTTGGACGTGATCGTTACCCCCCAATTGAACAATGTTGAATACCTCCACGACGTGGTTGCCCAAATCCAGGCGGACCTCAACGCCCGGGATACGACGCTCTTACGCCGGATGGGGTTGGATCTTGATCAGCCGGACAAGATCCAGATCGAGCTGGTACCGATCCGGGATGCCAAAACGCCAGCCAACAGCAACCGGATGGCCTTTTTGGACGTCCTGAAGGAATTCGAAGAATCGGACGCCATCGATGACATCGTCCGCTCCGAATTGCAGAACCAGACCACCAGCGATCACCGCCTGTCCTTCTACTTTAAGGATCCGGTATCAGGTGAGGCTTTTGCCCGCAAGACCATCGAGTATATCAATAACAATGAGTTCTACAAAGAACTCAACGCCATTTATCTGGAGAATGCCGAAAACAGGATCCGCAGGAATGATTCGCTCATCACCCAGATCGACGTGTTGATCCGCAATTATACCGATCGGTTAGCACGGGAGCAATCCGGTTCATCGGGGCAATTGATGCTTGAAGATGAGGAGTCGCTCGACGTTCCCTCCCTCTTTGAACTCAAGAACGAACTTATCCGTGCCAGCGAAGAGAAAAAACTGGAACTGGTGCGGCGCAAAACCCCCATCCGCGTGGTGAACTTCGGCAAGCCACATAAAATCAATAAATCCTTGTTCGGAAAAAGGATCGTATTGATACCCTCCCTGCTGCTGTTGGCCTTTTTCCTGGTTTCGATCATCAGGTATCTCAATGCACAGGCGGAACGTCTCAAACAATCATAAAAGCATAGCATACATGTCCGAAAAACGCATTTTAATTACCGGAGGCGCAGGCTTCATAGGATCACATGTGGTCCGGTTATTCGTAACAAAATACCCGGGAACCTACCACGTGGTCAATCTGGACGCCCTCACCTATGCCGGCAACCTCGAGAATTTAAGGGATATTGAGGATTCGCCTAACTACACCTTCGTAAAAGGCGACATTACGGATGCTGCGTTTGTGGACCGGCTTTTTGACGAGCACCGCTTTGAAGGAGTCATCCATCTGGCGGCCGAGTCTCATGTAGACCGCTCCATTACCGATCCCCTGGCGTTTGTCCGGACCAATGTAATCGGCACCGTAAACCTGCTCAATGCGGCCCGGGCGCTTTGGAAGGATCAACCGGAGGGAAAGAGGTTCTATCACGTGAGTACGGATGAGGTATACGGCACACTTGGGGAAGACGGTCTGTTCACGGAGACCACGGCATACGATCCGAATTCTCCTTATTCGGCTTCCAAAGCCAGCTCCGACCATTTTGTGCGCGCCTACGGGGAGACCTACGGTTTGCCCTACGTGGTCAGCAACTGTTCGAACAATTACGGCCCGTACCATTTTCCGGAGAAGCTCATCCCGCTGTTCATAAACAACATAATCGGCAATAAGCCGCTGCCCGTATACGGGGACGGGAACTATACCAGGGACTGGTTGTTCGTAAAGGACCACGCAGCAGCCATAGACCTGGTCTACCATAAAGGCAGTAACGGCGAGACCTATAACATCGGAGGCTTCAATGAATGGAAGAACATCGACCTGGTGCGGTTGCTCTGCCGGGTGATGGACCGGAAACTGGAGCGCGCACCCGGAAGTTCCGAGAAACTGATCACCTTTGTAAAGGACCGGCCGGGACACGATTTGCGCTATGCCATCGATGCCACCAAGATCAACAAGGAACTCGGCTGGAAACCTTCCGTAACTTTTGAGGAAGGCCTGGAGCTTACCGTGGACTGGTACCTGGAGAATACCCGCTGGCTGGATCAGGTAACCTCCGGAGCCTATCAGGAGTACTACAAAAACCACTACGGCTCCGAGAAGCCGGAAAATAAGCCAATACTATGAAAGGGATCATACTCGCGGGGGGCTCAGGCACCCGGCTGCACCCGATAACGCTCGCGGTGAGTAAACAGCTTATGCCGGTCTATGACAAACCCATGATCTATTACCCGCTCTCCACGCTGATGTATGCGGGAATCCGGGAGATCCTGATCATTTCCACCCCAAAGGATATGCCCCTTTTCCGTGAATTGCTGGGAGACGGGGCAAAGTACGGTTGCTCCTTTCAATATGCGGTTCAGGAGGCTCCGAACGGCCTGGCAGAGGCCTTTATAATCGGGGCCGATTTCATCGGCAAAGACAAGGTGGCCCTGATCCTGGGGGACAACATTTTCTATGGTTCCGGGTTGGCGCGGCTGCTCCAGTCGAACAACGATCCGGAAGGGGGAATAATCTATGCGTATCGGGTCCATGACCCTGAGCGCTATGGCGTGGTGGAATTTGACGATTCCGGCAAGGCGATCAGTATTGAGGAAAAGCCAGCTGAGCCGAAATCCAACTACGCAGTGCCGGGCATCTATTTCTACGACAACCAGGTAGTGGAAATCGCCAGGAACATCAAACCAAGCGACCGGGGCGAATTGGAGATCACCGATGTCAACAAGGAATACCTGAAACAGGGGAATCTCAATGTCAGCATCCTGGACCGGGGAACGGCCTGGCTCGATACGGGGACTTTCCAATCCCTTATGCAGGCCTCCCAGTTCGTCGAGGTCATTGAGGAGCGGCAGGGGCTAAAGATCGGCTCCATCGAAATGGCCGCGTATGAAATGGGGTACATTAACAAGGAACAATTCGAAGGCCTCGCACAACCGTTAATGAAGAGCGGGTACGGGATCAATCTGCTCGGGGTATTAAAGAAGCATTTATGAAAGTAACGGAAACGGGCCTCTCGGGCTGCGTGGTGCTGGAACCCGCCGTGTATGAAGACGAGCGGGGGTACTTTATGGAGACCTTCAACAAGAAGCGCTTCAATGAGGCCGTCGGATCTGAAGTCAATTTTGTTCAGGACAATCAGTCGCGCTCCCGAAAAGGGGTGGTACGCGCCCTGCACTATCAGGTAGGGGAACATGCACAGGCCAAGCTGGTCCGCGTACTCACCGGCGAGGTCCTGGATGTGGCGGTGGACCTGCGAAAGGACTCCCCAACCTTCGGCAGGCACATAGCCGTATTATTGAGTGACCGCAACAAGAAGCAATTGTTTATCCCCCGCGGCTTTGGCCACGGTTTTGCGACTCTGAGCGACTCGGCGGAATTTTTCTACAAGTGCGACAATTATTACAATAAGGAATCCGAGGGAGGCATTATTTACAACGACCCCACTCTGGGGATCGATTGGAAACTACCCGCCGACGAGCTGGTGGTTTCCGAAAAGGACCGGCTCTTGCCCACCCTGGAAAACGCGCGCCTATGAAAAAGATTCTGGTAACCGGGGGCTATGGCCAACTGGCTCTTTGCCTGAGGGATCTGATCGAAGAGACGGACGGGGTCCGGGCCCTGTATCCCGACATCGATGACCTGGACATTACGGATGCGGCGGCCGTTCTTTCGTACTTCAAACAGCATGGCATTACCCACTGTATCAATTGCGCGGCCTATACGGCGGTGGATCTGGCCGAATCCGAATCCGAACGCGCCGAGGCCATAAACGTACAGGGCGCCGCCAACCTGGCATCCGCGTGCAAGGCATCCGGCGCCGTATTGGTCCATATCTCTACGGATTTTGTCTTTGACGGCGTAAAATCCAGTCCCTATACCGAAGAGGACCCGACGGCCCCCCTGGGGGTTTACGGCCAGACCAAACGCGACGGCGAACTCGCGATCCAGGAAATCACCCGCAAACACTACATCATTCGAACCTCCTGGCTGTATTCCGAATACGGTAAGAATTTCGTCAGGACCATGCTCCACTTGGCTGCTACGCGGGACCAGATCCAGGTGGTAGCCGATCAGGTAGGCACCCCCACCTATGCGGGGGACCTCGCTGCATTCGTCCTCTTCCTCCTGGAACAGGAGCCTGCGCAGTACGGCAAGTACCACTTCAGCGATGAGGGGGTGGCCAGTTGGTACGATTTTGCCAAGGCGGTCTTTGACCTGAGCCAAACGGAGGTTAACTGCCTGCCGATCCCAACCGAAGCCTTCCCAACCCCGGCCCGCAGGCCGGCGTATAGCGTAATGGATAAATCCAAGGCAAAGGCCCTTTACGATCAGCCCATTCCCTATTGGAGGGATAGCCTGAAGCGTTGTCTGGACCGATTGAAAGCGACCACATAAATAGCAGGAAGTGAGCAAACTGGTAAAGGGAAATCTGATCATAGCCTTCGGAACCTTTATAAAGATCCTGCTCACGGTCTTGGTGGATAAATTCCTGGCGCTCAACCTGGATTTGAACGCCTTTGCCAGTTACAAATACGGCGTAACCATCGTTCTGATCCTCAGCACATTTTGCGCGCTGGGTTTCAACTCTTCTATCATCCGGACGCTGGCGGTGGAACCGGACCGGAAACAGCGCGGAGCCCTGATCACCTTCTCCTTTTGTGTGGTATTCCTGGTGGCCCTGCTTGTGTTGGCAGCACTGCTGCTATTCGGAAGCGGCCTGGATGTGGACCCGGTCTTTTATTTCGCCACGGTGTTCTACACCATGAACCTTCTCTTCCTTGGGGTTTTCAGCGGACTGCAGAAGGCCGGTCTCAAGACCTACATCAACGATATATTCGGATTCGCAGCCTACCTGGCCTTCCTGCTGTTCTATTTCGGGGATCTGAGCCCCGATTTTCCGGTGTCCTATGTTTATTTGGCCTACGCCTTCTTTGTATTTGCGGGCAACCTGTTGTTCTCAAGGAGCTATTTTGAACCCATGCCGGCGGGATTCTTCCGGTCGGAAAAGCTCAGGGAGTATCTGCGCTACTCCGGGCCGTTATTCGGAGTAGCGGTATTGATCATCCTGAGTACGCAGCTGGATAAGGTCATCCTTAAGGAATATGTGGACGGGGCGGCCTTGGGCAAGTATTTCGCCGTGTTTAACATCAGCAACCTGCTGCCGCTGCTCCTCACCATACAGGTCTTCCTCTACCTGCCGAGGACCAGCGCTTACCTGCGTGACGGGAAGAAGAACAAAGCGGTCCTGTTCAACAGTTTCTCCGCCAAGTGGACCATGATCCTGGCGTCCGTTTTTGCCGGCGCCTTCTATTTTTACGGCGAGCCCCTGATCGCCTTATTGTACACCGGGGAATACACTTCTGCCCAGCCCATCTTGTGGGTCCTCCTGCTGGCCCAGTGGATCAATGTTTCCCTGGGCTTTACCGGACAAAACCTCCTTGCCTTGGGAGACAGCAAAAGGCAGCTTTACATACGGGCGTTCAGTTTTGTGCTCGGAACCGGCCTCCTGGTCTACCTTTCGCGGGTCTATGGCTCCATAGGGGCGGCATATGCCATTCTTATTGCCCTGGCCGTATCCAACTTCCTCCAGATCGGCGTGTTGTATTACCGATACGGATTCCGGTCCTATAAATTGCAGAATCTCTATACTTTTGCGGTAATTTTTATCTCGGGGCTCGCATTGGGCGGGCTTCATAAGGCACTTGGAATGCAGGATTGGCATTTCCTGCCCGCCCTGATAACGGACATCGTACTGTTCGCCCTGATTATGGTAATAAGCCGATCGCTCGGAAAGAAAGACATTCGCATGATAAAAATCGCCGGATAATGGAGGCTCAACCTGAAATTCACCTGTTCCTGATATGGAGCAAAGGCCTCTCGGCCAGAGAACGGGTTGCGACGGATATCGCTCAGCACTTTACCTGCGTCGAAACGGTGGAGGTCACCTGGTCGCCCGGGCGCTTTTCGGAGAACCTTTCCCGTTTTTACGGCGAAAACCTGCCGAAGAATTCCTCCAAGGAAAAACATTGCGGGACCGGCACCTTCCTTTGTTTTGTGGTGCGCGACCAGCAGCCGCGCTATGAATTACGCGAGACCTCCAAGGGGATCAAACCGGTCAATATAAATTTGTTCGACGCCAAACAACGCTACCGGGAATGGACGGGTGGCGGGCACCGAATCCACGGGACCGACAATGTGCAGGAGGCCAGGAACAATCTGTTCATGTTGTTTGGGGTGCCCTACGACCGGTTTTTTGAGGCAAATGGGTCCATTTTACCGGATGCCTGGGACTCCGACCTGATCGGGTCCGGGGGATGGGATTCGCTGGATGCCATGTTCGAGGCTTTCAACGAGCTGGCAAACTATGTGGTGCTTCGCAATTTCAGGGATATCCAGGCCGAACTGGACAACCTCCATCCGGACATCGACCTGCTTACGGACAACAAAAGGCTGATCGCTGATATTGCAAATGGAAAACCCACCACCGGGCAAAAGAACCGGGTCCAGTACCGGACGCTGGTTGGAGGGAAACAGGTATACCTGGACATCAGGCATGTGGGGGACGGCTACTACGACGCGCGCTGGGAACGGGACCTGCTGTATACCCGTGTCCCGTTTGAGAAGATGTATGTACCGGCGGCCGAACCGCATTTCTATTCGCTGATGTACCACGCCTACTACCATAAAGAGCAACTGAGCCGCGACTATATCGAGAAACTTATGGCGTTGGCTCCTGCAGTCTCCCTGAACTATACCCGGCAGTCCTTCCTGTACAACAAGGTGCTGAAAGACCTCGACGGGTATATGGCCCGCAACGGCTATCGGTATACCGAGCCGGTTGACACAACGGTATTCCTGAACGCGAAGGCGATGGAACCCTATGATCGGGTTGCGTATTCCCCATCCCGGAGGCGTTACGAACGAAAACGGTCGCTGAAAAAACTGGTAAAGAAGGTATTGGTAAAGCTCGGGTTGATATCCGCGCGCTGAAATATAACGGGGCGTCCGCAAAGGGCCGGATACCACCCCAAAAGCACAATCGAGAAAGAAATGCACGCTATTTTGGAAGCGATCAAATCCTGGTACAGAGCTTTGCGGAACGCGCGGATCTACAGGAGGGAGCGCGCCGGAATCCTGGAAATCCTCTCCAAACGCGGCTACACCAGCATCCGCCCGTTCCAACGTTCCAAATGGCATCACCAGATCTACCTGTTTACGGCCCTGAGCCCGGAAAAAGAGGAAGTATTCATTAAGCTCACCCAGCTGAGCCGGCTCCTTAAGAATGAGAATAAGGTATACAGGCGGCTGAGCAAGAATGCCTTCCTGAAAAGCCATATTATCTACCGTCGGGAGTACTTTAAAGCCCGGGGATATCGGGTGCTGGTGCTCAGGAAAGTGCAGGGTCAAATACTCACCAACGACTGGATGGCGGCCCATGTACCCGAATTAAGGACCCTGATCCGGATCGTGGATGCTTTTGCCGAACTCTCGCTGGTGCACCGGGACGTAAAACCGGACAATTTCATACTGGAAGGCGGCGAGATCAAGATATTCGACTTTTCCTTTATGGTGGACCGCGAAAGCGGGAAGACCCCTCGGGAAATTAAGCTTTCCGAGACGGCCAACCTGGAGAAACTCCTGGCCCTCGGCACCGGGTTCAAGCCCGCCCCGCTTCATTGGGATGATTACTATGCGCTTTCCGTGATCTTTTCCGACTTGTTAAAGCAGGCCGAAGCGATACTATCCCCGGGGGATAAATCGTTACTATTAGACTATTTGGCCGAATGCCGGGAAAAGACCGGCACCAATAGTTACACGATCCTGAGGTAAACGACCCCTGTCTGCCATGGCCTGAACGCAGGGATCCAATAACCGCTATGAAAAAGAGATTCTTCCCGCCCCGTATGGCCCCTTTGTTCCTGCTTCTGGCCCTGGCCCTATGCCTGCCAGAAGCTAGCCTAGCGGCCGATTCGGATATGCGACGCGGCAGTTCCGCTTCGGTTCCCTTTGCGGTGATCCGGGTGCCCGATGACTACGCCACCATCCAGGAAGCCGTGGATGCCGCCCAGAACGGGGACGTGCTGATCATAATGCCCGGCACCTATTCCATCAGCGAGACCATCCTGATCGGCAAAAGGATTACCCTGGTTTCCCGATATTTTGAAACGGGCGACCCGGCGGATATCCAGGCTACGGTCATCACATCGGATACCGGCCTGGACCCTCTGGTCCAATTTGATCCCGGATCCGAAAATGCCGTCTGCAGCGGCCTTACTTTCAGGGGAGCCCACAAGCAACTTACCGTTATGAACACGTACATGGAAATCACCTATTGCGAGTTCTTTGACAGCGCCAGCGATGCCCTGAGCCTGGAGGGTGCAGGGGCCTATATCGGGTACAACTATTTTGAGAATTGCGGCGATGAGGCCATCGACGCCGATGACAGCCTGGACTGGCTCGTAGAGTATAATACCATCATCAATCCAGGAGACGACGGCCTTGAGATCCGATTGCACAACAACGATATGTCCGCGCGCACCCATGAGATCCGCTACAACTATATTTCGGGCGCCGCGGAAGATGGCATCCAGCTGATCGATTACGACGGGGATTCCGGGCGGACGTTCTACATCCACCACAACATTATCCGGGCCAGCGCAATGGTGGGGCTGGGGTGTACCTCCGGCGGCAACACGGTTGAGAATTTTGAAGGCTCGGACATGGTAGAACCGGCCTACGTCTACAACAACGTCTTCGACGGCAATGATCACGGGATCACCGGTTCGGGCAACATGCTGGTGCTGAACTCTGTGATCAGCAACAGCCAGCGCGTTGGGATCAAGAAGCTCGACGGGAACTCGGTGGCCGATTTCAATTGCTTTTTCAACAACCCCGCAAACCTGGAGAACGCGGCGGAAGGGGCGGACAACATTGAGGCCGACCCCTTGTTCCTGCCGGATTACGAGGTGGAAACCGGTAGCCCGGTCATCGATACGGGCGTGCGGACCTATTCGGCTGCAGGACTCTCCATCACCGTTATGGAATCTGATATTCTCGGCGCCGCGCCGGA
>JBNKHB010000068.1:0-10846 GCA_050290125.1 Robiginitalea sp. | reverse complement strand
AGCAAGGCCATTTATTTCGGGCTTACGGCAGGCTACAAATGGAATACCAGTCTCAGCGACAACCAATTCGGCTATATGAAGTTCCGCCTCGCATTCTCCCATAAGGTCATCCCGTCCGGAGACCTGGTATTAGGGTCAACCGCGGAAGTTAAAACCAATTTCGGGGACAATTATTTCTTTTATCACGCCCCGGCCATCGGGGGGAACAATGGCCTGCGGGGTTTCCGGGACGAACGTTTCGCAGGCAAGACCTACTACTTTCAAAATACCGACCTGAGATGGCGCATCAAGCGCTCCGTGACGCTGGTCGCTCCGGTCACCTATGGGATCTATGGGGGATTTGACTATGGCCGGGTCTGGCAACCCGGAGATGATTCCGCCGTTTGGCATACCAGTCAGGGCGGGGGGATCTGGATCAGCGGCTTTAATTACCTGGCCTTTAACCTGGGATATTTTAATTCCAAAGAGGGCAATATGTTCCAGGTAGGCTTCGGATTCGGCTTTTGAATATGGGGTCTGCCAAAACAGATAAACGGCTGAAGCGCGGCCTCCAGATCTTTGGGATCCTGGCCATCCTCCTTTCCTTGTTCCCGCTGATCGCTGCCGATTACTGGTGGATCCGCGTCTTTGATTTTCCGCACCTGCAGCTTACCGCCCTCACATTGCTGGCCATTCTTGTGTATTTCTGGAAATTTGAAATCCGGCTGCTCAATGATTATCTCTTTGTCGGCATCCTTCTGGCCTGTTTGGCCTTTCAGGTATATAAGATCTTTCCGTACACGCCGCTGGCCTCCATCCAGGTTCCTCAGGCGGAAGAAGGGGATGATCCCGCCTTCACCTTATTCGCTGCCAATGTGCTGCAATCCAACACCGCCGACAGCCTGTTGAAAAAGGCGCTGCGGGAGGTTGATCCGGACCTGGTCGTGCTCACCGAAACCAACGGCCGCTGGGAGCGCGCGCTTCGTTCCTTCACAGAGTCCCGGTACCCGTATCGCACGCTGGCACCCTTGGAAAACACCTATGGCATGTTGGTTTACTCCAAAATCCCTCTGGTAAATGCCCGGGTCCGGTACATCGTGGACGACAGCATCCCTTCCACCCATGCGGGCCTTACGCTACCCACCGGGGATACGCTGCAACTGTACGCCATCCACCCAACACCGCCCATGCCGCAACACAACCCCCTGTCCACCGACCGCGACGCCGAACTCATGCGGATCGCCAAACTCAGCCGACACCACAAACGGCCCGTAATGGTGGTGGGGGATTTTAACGATGTTTCCTGGTCCGGCACAACCCAATTGTTCCAGCGGGTGGGCCGGTTTTTAGATGTCCGGCAGGGTCGGGGCTTTTACAACACTTTTAATGCAAAAAACCGGCTCCTGCGCTGGCCGCTCGATCATCTTTTCGTGCAGCCCGGCTATCGGGTGGTCTCCTGGCAAAGAGGCGGCGACATCGGTTCGGACCACTTTCCGATCATCGCCAAAATCGCCTTCAGGCTGGAAGATCGGGGAAAACTGGAGGTACCCGATGCCAGCGCCGCCGATCTAGAGAAGGCTTCCGGGATCATCGGGGAGGAGATCCGCCAGGACCGCGAGCAGGATCCCTGATCCGAAGCGGAGGAAAACACTATCTTTAAAAGCGCTAAACCAAACTGAACCCTCTCTATGCCGCTCCTGATCGTAATCGGCGGAATCCTCCTCCTCTTCCTGCTGGTCGCCCGATTTAAACTAAACGCATTCGTAGCCTTTATCGTCGTCTCCCTGCTGGTGGGACTGGCCGAAGGAATGCCCCTTAACACCCTGGTGGATTCTATCCAGGCGGGGATCGGAAGTACCCTTGGATTCCTGATCCTGATCCTGGGATTCGGGGCCATGCTGGGAAAACTGGTAGCCGACAGTGGCGCCGCCCAGCGTATCACCTCCAGGCTGGTTGCCCGATTCGGCAGAAAACACATGCAATGGGCGCTGGTGCTCACCGGTTTTATCGTGGGCATCCCCATGTTCTATTCGGTAGGATTCGTGATCCTGGTCCCGCTGGTCTTTACGGTGGCGGCCACTACCCGCCTGCCGCTCTTATACGTCGGTATTCCCATGCTGGCCTCGCTCTCGGTTACCCACGGGTACCTGCCGCCCCACCCGGCACCCACGGCCATCGTTACCATGTTCGAGGCCGATTTCGGGAAGACCTTGTTATACGGCATCCTGGTGGCCATCCCGGCCATTGTGATCGCAGGGCCGTTGCTGTCGCGCACCTTCAAGAACATCCCGGCCAGCCCCATGAAGGAGTTCGTCAATCCCACCGTTCTTACGGAGGAACAGATGCCGGGCATGGGCATCAGCATATTTACCGCCTTGTTGCCCGTGTTGTTGATCGCCGTGGCCACGCTTGCGGAATACCTGCTGCAGGCAGGCAGCCTGACGCTCAAAATCCTTCAATTTGTCGGGAATCCGGTAATTGCCATGCTCATTGCCGTCCTGGTCGCCTTCTATACCCTTGGCCTGGCCCGTGGGCGGAACATGAAAGAAGTGATGGGTACCGCCGCTGAGGGCGTCACCGGTATCACCATGGTCACCCTGGTCATTGCAGGCGCCGGTGCGCTTAAACAGGTGCTGGTGGACAGCGGCGTGAGCGACTATATCGGCGGGCTGTTGGAAGGATCCACCGTATCCCCGCTGATCCTGGCCTGGGGGATCGCCACCGTTATCCGGGTGTGCGTGGGTTCGGCTACGGTGGCCGGCCTGACTGCCGCCGGGATCGCTCTGCCCCTGGTGGGGAGCAATGGCGTAAGCCCGGAATTGATGGTCCTGGCCATCGGCAGTGGCAGCCTGATGCTCAGCCATGTGAACGACAGCGGGTTCTGGCTGTTCAAAGAATACTTCAACCTCTCCGTAAAAGACACCCTTCGCACCTGGACGGTCATGGAAACGACCGTAGGGGTCATGGGACTGATCGGGGTATTGACCTTAAACGCACTTATATAATCCGATTATGGGAAACGATCCTCAGAAACAACTCGAAGCTCTGCGCGATGAATTGCCGCAGGCGCCTGCACCCGCCGGCCTGTACAAGCCCGTACTGGTGTCCGACGGATACCTCTATGTGTCCGGGCAGGGGCCCATGCGCAAAGACGGTAGCCTGGTAACCGGGCGTGCCGGGGATACCCTCACCTTGGAGCAGGCCAAGGCGGCTGCCCGGCAGGTTGGGCTTACCATGCTCTCGACCATAGAGACGCACTACGGCTCCCTCAACGGAATCGAACGCCTGGTTAAAACCCTGGGCATGGTGAACTGTACTCCCGATTTTAAGGACCATCCGCTCGTTATCAACGGCTTCAGCGAATTGATGGCCTCCGTCTTCGGGCCCGACCTGGGTGTAGGCGCCCGCAGCGCTGTTGGGATGATGCTGCCCGGGGGTATCGCGGTAGAGATCGAGGCCATTTTTAAGCTCCGCTAAGATGGCAGGGCAGGCCTGGTACGAACTCAAGGACCCGGGCGGGGTGGTCTCCCCGGCCCTGCTGGTCTATCCGGACCGTATTCGCCATAATATCGACGAGATGATCCGGATTGCAGGCGATGCGGAACGGCTCCGCCCCCATGTAAAGACCCACAAGTGCCCCGAGATCGTTAAAATGCAGCTGGAAGCCGGGATCCGTCGCTTTAAGTGCGCCACCATTGCCGAAGCCGAGATGCTGGCAATGACCGGAGCCGGGGACGTGCTGCTGGCCTATCCGCTCCACGGGCCCAACGCATCCCGTTTTGCGAGGCTTCAGGAGGCCTACCCGGAGACCCGGTTCGCAGCACTCATAGACAACCAAAACACCCTGATCCGGCTTGCCGAAACAGCACAGGCCGGCCAGGCACCCTTCAGACTTTATCTGGATCTGGATACGGGGATGGGACGGACCGGCATCCCTCCCGGGGAGGATGCTTATGAACTGTACCGGCTCCTTTGCCACACCACAGGCCTGGAACCCGGAGGTCTGCATGCCTACGACGGGCATATCCGGCACACCGACCTAAAGCGTCGCACGGAGGCCAGCGATAAGGCCTTTGAGGCGGTTAAAGACCTAAGGGAACGCCTGGAGTCATCGGGCTGTCCCGTACCGGAAGTGGTCGCAGGCGGCTCCCCCACCTTCCCCGTGCACGCACGCAGGAACGGCGTGCGCTTAAGTCCGGGCACCACCCTGCTTTGGGATGCCCGGTACGCAGAACTGTTTCCCGACATGGACTTTTTACCCGCAGCTGTGTTGCTTTGCCGGGTCATCAGCAAACCCGGTCCCGATACGCTTTGCCTGGACCTGGGGCATAAGGCGATCGCCCCGGAAATGGATTTCCCGAGGGTGGCGCTGATGGGCCTGGAGGACTGTAAACAAACAGGACAAAGCGAAGAACACCTGGTGCTTAGTTGCCCGTCCGCCTCCAAAGAAATAGGAGAAGTGTGCTATGGGATACCGATGCACATCTGCCCGACGGTAGCAAAATATCCCGAGCTCCTGGTCGTGAAGGACCATGCTGTTGCCGGGAGTTGGAAGGTACTGGCCCGGGATTACAAACTCAATATCTAGCCCATGTTTATCCTGGATGCCCATCTGGACCTTTCCATGAACGCCCTGGAATGGAACCGCGATCTTCGCCAACCCATCGAATCCATCCGGGCGCGCGAAAAGGAAATGACAGATAAGCCGGACCGCGGCCTCAGCACGGTATGCTTTCCCGAAATGCAAAAGGGTCGGGTGGGCTGCTGCGTAGCTACGCTGATCGCGCGGCACGTAAAACCTGGGAACCCGCTTCCCGGCTGGCACTCCCCGGAACAGGCCTGGGCGCAGACCCAGGGACAATGGGCTTGGTACCGGGAAATGGAACGGCAGGGTTACCTGAAAAACCTGCGGACCTCCGCTGAATTCAAGGCTCATCTGGATGCCTGGCAGCCCGGGCAGGCTATCGGCTATGTATTGTCGCTGGAGGGGGCGGATTCTATCCTGGAACCGGAGCTGCTGGAACGTTCCTATGCCCAGGGCCTGCGGGCCGTCGGACCGGCCCATTACGGCCCGGGCACATATGCTCCGGGCACCGGCACGACGGGACCCCTGAGTGCCAAGGGCCGCGAGTTACTGGCTGAAATGGACCGCCTGGGGATGATCCTGGACGTCACCCACCTGAGCGACGAAAGCTTTTGGGAAGCCCTGGACCTGTATGAGGGTCCCGTTTGGGCCAGCCACTCCAATTCCAGGGTCCTGGTACCCGACCAGCGCCAGCTGTCCGATGAGCAGCTGCACGCCCTTATTGCAAGGGGTGCGGTGATCGGAACGGCATTAGATGCCTGGATGTTGGTGCCGGACTGGAAGCGGGGCCAATCGCATCCGTCTAACACGGAAGTATTATTGCGCCACGTTGCCGACCATATCGAACACGTATGCACGTTGGCCGGGTCTGCCCGTTATTCGGGCCTGGGTACCGACCTGGATGGCGGTTTCGGCCGCGAGCAGGGGCCGTCGGACGTGAGGACCATTGCGGACCTGCAGCTATTATCCGGGTTGTTGTCCGAGCGGGGTTTCACCCCGGAAGACATCAGTGGCGTCCTGCATGGCAATTTCTCCCGATTCCTCCTCGAAGCCCTGCCCTGAGGGCCTTGTCAAAAGGCTGAGAACGGGAATTTAACAGCAATTTAGAAAGCTCCGGCAAGGTATTTGCTACATTTACGTTATGCTAATACCGGCTATGCGCTATCTCTACGCCACAGTCCTGATCCTGCTCCCGCTGACGGGCCTTTCCGCTCAGACGGATCTTCCGTCTACGCGGCAGCTGGATATTCAGGCCGAGCCCGAAAAAGGGATCAATCCCGATGGGGGGTTGCCGGCCCCTTCTTTGCTGGAGGACAAACCCGAGTACGACCTGGGGCTTAACGACAAGAAGAATACGGTGAATATGTTGCCGGACCGGCAATTGAAACAAGCCGGCCACGACCTGGTGCTAAAACCCAATCTCCCGGAAACCGAAAAGGGGAATTCCGGCAAACATTTCGGGGATATGTACCTGGGGGACATCAAAACCTCTTCTAAATTCGTGGGGGTTGTTTGCCGCGACCACGAATTCGTGGACGGGGACCGGGTGCGCATCTGGGTGAACGGGGACGTTGCCGAATACAACATCCTGCTCACTGCGGCATTTAAGGGGGTGAACCTGGAATTGAAAGAAGGTTTTAACCGCCTGGATTTCGAAGCCCTTAACCAGGGCTCTACCGGCCCGAACACCGCCCAGGTAGACGTCTACGACGAACTGGGGCAGCTTATCTACTCCAATAAATGGCTGCTTTCCACCGGGTCCAAGGCCTCTCTGATCATCGTTAAGAACGAATAAAGTTCACTCCCCTCTTTTCCCGGGGGTGTAGCGTTCCTGCGCCCGTTCCTGCACCTCCTCCAAATAAAAGGGTACCGTCTTAAAACGCGCTTCGGCGTAGGGTAAGGCCTGGTCGTCAAAATGCGGGGAGGCCGGATCGCCGCTCTGTCCGCCCGCCAGGATGGTCTTGGCCTGAACCCTGTCCCCGAATTCTACCACCGCCACAAAGCTGTTGCCCCGGGTCCCGTAGATCTTCTTTGTGTTGTTATGATACCTCGCCCCATAAGCAGCAAGGGCGCCCCAGCGGCCGGAAGCAAAGCCGATGGGGATGCTGGGTTGGTCGTCGTCAAAGGCCTGACGCAGGTCTCCGTTGAGGCGTTGGTAGCGGTTTACCTCCCCCCAGGGCACTTCCCAGCTTCCAAAATCCTCCGTAAGCCGCGCCAACACATGCCGGAACACCTGCAGCCGCTCCTGCTCAGGGGAACCCGATCCAAAATACTGCATCAGCTCCATATCGCTCAGGCCATCCGGGCGGACCCCTATTTGGGAATACAAGGTCCCGTAATAGTGGGCCAGGGTCATCGCCGCGGAAGCCGCGCCGGTGCGGAAATCCCAGTTTCTCAACGTATCGATGGCAATGTCCATTCCTTCATCAGTGGGCTTTAACCGGTCGTATGCGGCAACCAGGCCGGGGATCAGCGCTTCAAAGGCCGGCAGGTAGGGGTCGTACGCCAGGCGGATCAGGCTGTCCAGCGTATAACCTGAACGTCCGGTGAGCAGGCCGATGGCGTGGACGCCCCGGAAATTCTCCCGGTCCAGCGACATATAGACTGGGTAATCCTCCCGCTTAGGGCTGTACTCCAATGCGGAGGTATACGGGGTGGAATTGCAGTTCTGGATCCAGCCGTTGGGCGGGTTCAGCACCAGGATGTTCTCGTCCACCGTATGCAGGCCCTGCCAGTCCGTGGCGGGATCGCTTCCGTCCACGGGTTGCCGGTAATCGAAACGCACATCCCGCTTCGGGATATAGTTGCCGTGGAAATAGGCGATATTCCCGTCCGCATCCGCATAAACGGTATTGTTGGAAGAATTCGTCCGGATATCCATCATTTGACGGAAACCCTCGTAGGAATCCTGCTTGGTCCGAACAAACGCCTGTTCCAGGGCGCGGGCCGGGGCCCACATCATGGCGGTGGCCACCGGTTGCCCCTGATGGAGATGGGTGAGCGGCCCGTGATGGGTCCGGTATACGGGAAAGGTCCGCTGCAGCAGGCTGTCGCCCGCGGCGTACCCCAGCGTAACCTCCCGGGAACGCACCGGCCGCCAGCTTTCCCCGTACAGGTACTGCAGGGAATCCGGAGCAGTGGTCCGGACCGTTTCCACAAACTCATCCATCACGTCGGTATAGGTGGAGGTATGCATCCAGCCGGTTTTCTCATTAAAGCCCTGGTATATGAAGAACTGCCCCCAGGTAACCGCACCATAGGCATTCAGGCCTTCCTCGCTTACCACGTGGATCTCGCCACGGAAATAAAAGGAGGTATGCGGGTTGATCAGCAGCATGGGGTTCCCGGACTGCGTCAGGGACCCGGAGATGGCAATGCCATTGGACCCACCCGGTTCCAGTTCCGCCGCTTCCCTTTCGGCCGCCACCCGATCCGCTTCGGGGAAGGCTGCGCCCGCTTCGTACCAGGCGCGGATCCCCGCCTCGGAGACGCGTTCGATATCCCCGCCGATGGAACCTTCGCTGAAGTACATCGGCATCCAGGGCTCGAATCGCGTGAGCAGCCGAGGCTTTACCTCGGGGTGCGTATGCAGGTAATAATTGATCCCGTCGGCAAAGGCGTTGCAAAGTTCCCTCAGCCAGGGCGGGCTGTTCTCATACGCGGCAACCGCCTCCTGGCGGCTCATGAACATCCGGGCGCGAAGATCGCTGTACAGCGCCTCTTCACCCTCCACCTCAGCCAGGCGGCCAATGGCCCAGATATAGTTTTGCTCCACCCGGTTAAAATCGTCCTCGCACTGGGCGTACAACATTCCGAATACGGCATCCGCATCCGTTTTTCCATAGATATGGGGCACTCCGAAGTCGTCCCTGTAAATGGTCACCCTGGAAGCCTGTTCCTCCCAGGCTTCCACCTCCGGATCCCCGGACGGGGTGGCACAAGAATGCAGCAAACCCAGTAGTCCTATTAAAAGCAGCCGTATCATATGATATTTTTCCGCCTGAAGATACACATTTTAGTCCGTCGCGGATCCCAGATCCCCGGCCTTAACCTCCTCGTGGACACTCCTGATATCCGTCAACTTTTGCATTCTTTATTACCCCTTAAGATTCTTCTACTCTGACATATATCATGAAATAAGCAAAAGGAATGGCTTAGCTTCCCCAGGTAATTGGAGTGTATCAAACCCCGGGCTATGGAGGCAAACCCGACGGAATCGAACGCATATGTCCATCCGGGCATCATCACCGCGATTGACGGAAAATCCCTGACTGTTTCGCTGGAAGGCAACATCCATTGCGATTCCTGCAGGGCCAGGGGGGTCTGCGGGGTGGCAGACGCGCCGGATAAAACCGTTGAAATAACGGAGGCCGAGGGCCGGTACAGCCTCCGGGAGCCGGTTACCGTGGTCATGCGCAAGGAGCTCGGGCGCAAGGCGGTATTCTGGGCTTATCTGTTCCCTTTCCTGCTGATGGTCGGAACGCTTTGGTCTTCATCGCTTTTTCTGGAGGAATGGGTGGCCGGCCTGTTGTCGCTCGTTGTCCTCATCCCCTATTTTGCCGCACTGCATGTGCGGAAGGATTATTTCAGTAAAACATTCAGGATCACCCTGCAGCGAAGTTAATATGTCATGGAACCATCCATTGTAAATAGCGTGATCTTACTCGGCAGCCTGGGCACCGTTTCGGCTCTGGTGCTTTTTGTGGTTTCCAGGAAATTCCGGGTGTATGAGGACCCGATGATCTCCCGGGTGGAAGAGCTGCTTCCCGCAACGAATTGCGGCGGTTGCGGCTCGCCCGGTTGTCATGCCTTTGCCGAGAAGCTGGTCACTACGGAGGATATATCGGATTTGTTCTGCCCGGTAGGCGGGAATGAAGTAATGAAGTTGGTTTCTGAGGCGCTGGGCAAGGAAGTGGCGGAAAAGGACCCTACGGTGGCAGTAGTCCGCTGCCAGGGAAGCTGCGAGGTCCGGCCTAAAACCAGTGAGTACCAGGGCCCGAAGTCCTGTGCCATCTCAGCCCTTATCTACAGCGGGGAAACCGATTGCCAGTATGGCTGCCTGGGCGACGGGGACTGCGTGGCGGCCTGCCAGTTCGACGCCATGTATATGGATGAAGAAACCGGCCTGCCCATTGTCATTACGGACAAATGTACCTCCTGCGGCATGTGTGTGGATGCCTGTCCGCGGGGCATCATCGAGATGCGACCCAAGAACAAGCGGGACCTGAAGATATTTGTGGGCTGTCTGAGCGAGGAGAAGGGCGGTATTGCCAGAAAGGCCTGCTCGGTGGCCTGCATCGGGTGTGCCAAGTGCCAGGACGTCTGCCCGAAGGACGCCATTACCATGAAGAACAACCTGGCCTACATCGATCCCGAATACTGTACCCTCTGCAGGAAATGCGTGCCGGTTTGCCCGACAGAATCCATTATAGAAACCAATTTCCCACCCCGTAAGGTGAAAGCTCCGGAGGCCGGTACTCCTCCGGTTAATCCCCCCAGCAATGCTTAGGACATTCCCCAAAGGAGGGATCCATCCTCCGGAAAACAAGCTCACTTCGTCCAGGCCTATCGGACGGCTGCCGGCGCCAAAGGTGGTCTATGTGCCCATCGCCCAGCACATAGGGATCCCCGCGGAGATCATCGTGGACCGGAAGGACAAGGTGGAGATCGGGCAGGTAATCGCCCGTTCGGGCGGATACGTATCTTCCAACATACATGCCCCGGTTGCCGGGACGGTGACCAAGCTGGACCTGATCGTGGATACGAGCGGCTACAAGAAACAGTGCATCGTCATCCGAACCGACCCGAAAAACGAAAGCAATCTGCAGGACCCCGAGTTCCCCCTGAAGGAAACCATCGATCTGGATCCTCCGGAAATCCTCAAACGCATTGCCGACTACGGCATCGTGGGCCTGGGCGGGGCCACCTTTCCCGCGCATGTAAAACTGAACGTCAAAGAGGGGAAAGCGCTGGATTGCCTGCTGGTGAACGGGGTGGAATGCGAACCATACCTGACTGCAGACCACCGCCTGATGCTTGAGAAAGCCGAGGAGATCCTGGTGGGCATCCGCATCCTGATGCATGCCCTGCATGTGCCGCGGGCCATCATCGGGATCGAGAACAACAAAAAGGACGCCATCGAGCAATTCCGGAAACTGACGGCCGGGAAGCCCGGCATCCAGATCGCCGCCCTGCAGGTAAAGTATCCGCAGGGAGGGGAAAAACAGTTGATCCGGGCCATCCTAGGCAGGGAGGTCCCCAAGAACGGCCTGCCCCTGGACG
>JBNKHB010000067.1:0-10940 GCA_050290125.1 Robiginitalea sp. | reverse complement strand
AGTCGTCGTTGTACATTTTGTTTACGTAGCGGCTGCCATGGTCGTGGAAGAGGACCACTACCACATCCTCCGGCCCAAAGTGTTCTTTCAGTTGCAATACCCCCTTGATCGCCGCTCCGGCGGAATTCCCCAAAAACATGCCTTCTTCCCGGGCCAGTCGGCGGGTATACACGGCCGCGTCCTTGTCGGTTACCTTGGTAAAGCCGTCGATGATATCAAAATCCACGTTGGCCGGCAGGATGTCTTCCCCGATCCCTTCCGTGATGTACGGATAGATCTCATCGGGGTCAAAGATGCCGGTTTCGTGGTACTTCTTAAAAACGGAGCCATAGGTATCCACGCCCCAGACGCGGATGTCCGGATTTTTCGACTTCAGGTACCGGCCTACCCCGGAGATGGTGCCCCCGGTTCCCACCCCGACCACGAAATGGGTGACCTTACCGTCGGTCTGCTCCCAGATCTCCGGACCGGTGCTCTCAAAATGTGCCCGTGTATTTGCCAGGTTATCGTATTGGTTGACATACCAGGCCCCCGGGATCTCCTTTGCCAGGCGTTCTGCCGTTTTATAATAGCTCCTGGGATCGTCCGGCGCCACATCCGCAGGGCAAACATGAACCTCGCATCCCACGGCCTTCAGGATATTTACCTTCTCCACGGATTGCTTGTCGTTGATCACGCAGATCATGCGGTAGCCCTTTACGATGGCCGCCAGGGCCAGCCCCATGCCCGTATTTCCCGAGGTCCCCTCCACGATGGTACCTCCCGGCTTGAGCAACCCCTTTGCTTCGGCTTCCTCCACCATCTTCACCGCCATACGGTCCTTTACGGAGTTACCGGGATTAAAGGTTTCATATTTGGCCAGCACCAGGCAGGGTAGCTCCGCCGTGAGCCGATTGATCTTGACCAGGGGTGTCCCCCCGATGGTCTCCAGGATATTTGAGGCGTATTCCATTACGGCAAAGATAACATCCCTCTTAGGAATTCCATCCGCCTTGGGAACCTTAAGCTTCTACGGGGTGACTCAATCGAAACGGATCGCCCGAACGGGCCGTATGCGCGTAATGATGTGCGACGGCAGCAGCAGCATTAGCATGCAGAGCAGCAGCACCCCTGCATTGAGCAACAACAGGGTGGGCACGTCCATATAGACCGGAATGTAGTCGATGTAGTATTCTTCCGGGTTCGGAAATTTGAAGATATGGTAGCGCGCCTGTAACCACAGCAAGGCGCCCCCCAGCAGATTGCCCCAAAAGAGCCCGACGGCAATAAGGTAGGCCGCATTGTACAGGAAGATCTTCCGGATGGTCCAGTTTTCCGCACCTACGGCCTTGAGGATCCCGATCATGGGGGTGCGTTCCAGGATGAGTACCAGCAGGGCCGTGATCATATTGATGCCGCCCACCAGGATCATGATGCCAATGATCAGGGCGATGTTGAAGTCGAATAGCCCGATCCACTCAAAGATCTGGTAGTACTTGCTCTGGATGGTCTGCGTATCCAGGTTGGACAACGTCTTCCCGTAGATCTCGTTGCTTTTGGGCCCGATCTGGTCAAAGTCGTCCAGGAAGATCTCAAAATTCCCTACCTGGTCCGCCTCCCAGCCGTTCATCCGCTGGATATGGCGGATGTCCGCCAATACATAGGTGGCGTCGAATTCCTCAAATCCGCTGTCGTATATGCCGGCAACGCGGAACCGCCTGCGGTTCGGCATCCTGGAAGGATCCTCGTCCTTCAGGAAAAACGTATTGAAGGTACTGTCCACAGCCAGGCCTAAACGGGTTGCCAACATGCGCGACACCAGTACGTCCTCCCCAAGGTTCCCGCCGTAATCCGGCAGCGCACCCGCCACCAGGAATTCCCGGAAGGCCCGCCAGTCGTAATCCGGCCCCACGCCCTTGAGGATAATTCCTTCGAAGGTATCTTCGGTGCGGATAATGCCCGCTTTGGTGGCAACAGCCTGGATGTGCCGGACCCCGTCGGTAAGTTTAAAATCGGGATAGAATTCCTGTTTGGTCGTAACCGGGACCACGGAGACCTGTGAGGAATTGTTGTCGTAATTATAGATCTGGATATGCCCGTTAAAGGCGGCTACCTTCTCCCGGATCTTGTATTTGAGGCCTACCCCGGTGGCAAGGGCTACCAGCATCATCACCACGCCCATGGAAACGGCGGCAATGGCGATTTTAATTATCGGGGCGGAAATACTAATTTTATGTTCTTTCCCCCGGATAAGCCTTTTGGCAATGTATAATGCTAAATTCAACCCTCTGGTGTTAACCGCTTTCAAAAATACATTTTTTACCCTAGTATTCCTGCTGACCGCCTGCGGAAACACCGCAGGGAAGGCGCAGTCCCAGGAGCCTGCTGCAACGGACGAAGCCCCTCCCGCCGTGGTGGAAGCAGCCCAGCGTACCGAAGCTTATTTCCCCTTATTGCGGGACAAGAAACTGGCACTGGTGGCCAACCAGACCACCGTGATCTTCAATGACGGCCGCGCCATCCACCTTGCCGACAGCCTGCTGGCGGCGGGCCTGGACCTGGTGAAGGTATTTGCCCCGGAACACGGTTTTCGCGGGCAGGCGGATGCAGGGGAAAAAGTCCAGGACGGGATGGACGTACAGACCGGCCTGCCGATTGTTTCGCTCTACGGCGCCAACCGGAAACCGGCGCCGGAACATCTGGAAGGAATTGAGATGGTGGTCTTTGACATCCAGGACCTGGGGGTGCGCTTTTACACCTTTATCGCAACCCTGCAACTGGTGATGGAGGCCTGCGCGCGCGATGGGGTACCGATCGTGGTGCTGGACCGCCCCAATCCCAACGCGGATTTTGTGGACGGCCCGGTTATGGAACCGGAGCATACCGGGTTTCTGGGGCTCACGCCCATCCCGCTGGCCTACGGGATGACCATCGGGGAATATGCCCGGATGATCAATGAGGAGGGCTGGCTGGAAGGCGGACAAAAAGCAGATCTGACCGTGATCCCCCTGGAAAGCTACGACCGCAGTATCCCCTACCCCATCCCGATTGCCCCTTCCCCGAATATCCCGAACCTGCAGGCAGCCCGGTTATATCCCAGCCTGGGTTTGTTCGAGGGCACTCAGGTTAATGCCGGCCGGGGTACCGACGGGCAATTCCAGCGCTTTGGCGCTCCTTTCCTGGACCCGGATCACTTCCCGTTCCGATATACGCCCGAACCCAATCCCGGGGCCAGCCACCCCAAACACGACGGCGCACTTTGCTACGGACGCGACCTGCAGGCAGTGGACCCGCCCAGGGGAGTGGATTTGGGATGGCTGATCGAGGCGTACAACCACCGGCTACCCGACGCGCCGTTCTTTAACACCGACGGCTTTACCAAACACGCCGGGACCGCCCAGCTGCAACAGCAGATAGAAGCCGGCCTGGACATGGAAGCCATCCGGGAGAGCTGGCGTCCCAAACACGAAGCATTCAAAGAAATCCGGGAGAAATACCTGCTCTACCGCTAGGCTGCTTCCTCCCTGCCCTTGCCGGTAGTGGTGGGTTTGCGATACTTGTGGAAGGGCTGCCTGAGTAACCCCCAGATGCTGCCGTTCTCGCGCCGGTCGGGAAAAGTATCCACCCCGTAGATGATGGTCTCCCGGTCCAGTTCCATATACGTCCCCAGGAGCCGGTCCCAGATGGAGAAGATGTTCCCGTAGTTGGAATCCGTAAACGGCAGAATGTAATGGTGGTGCACCTTATGCATATCCGGGGACACAAGCACCCAGCTAATGGCCTTGTCCACGCGTCGCGGCAGGCGGATGTTCGCATGTCCGAACTGCGTGGCCACAATCGACAGGCTTTGATAAAGCATCACGATCCCGATGGGTGTGCCCACGATAAAGACCCCGGCCAGGGTAAAGAAAAAACGGATAAAACTCTCCAGCGGATGGTGCCGGTTGGCGGTGGTGGTATCCACCTCGTGGTCCGTATGATGGACCAGGTGGATCATCCATAACGGTTTGACCTGGTGCTCTACATAATGCGCCAGCCAGGCGCCGAAAAAATCCAGCAACAACACCCCCAGCAGCACATAGGCCCAGAGCGGCATCTCCGGCAGCCAGTTGATAATACCAAAGTTATGGTCCCGGACCCAGTCACTGGATCGCAACAGCAGGAACGCCAGGGTAAAATTCACGACGATCGTGGTCAGGGTGAAAAAGAAATTCGGCAGGGCGTGCCTCCACTTGCGATACCGGAACCGGAACAGGGGTACGGCGCCTTCCAGCAGCCAGAAAAAAGTAATGCCGCTCACCAGTATAATGCTCCGGTGCGCAGAAGGGATGGTCTCAAAATAAGAGAGCAGGGTTTCCATAGGGATAAAAATACTGATTTCCGGAATTAAGGCCACCCTATCGATAGCCCGGCAAGCGGCCTTTCATCTCTTCCACGATCTGGAAGGCGGCCGGGCAAATGGCCGTATTCTTAAGGGTGAGCGCTGTAATCTGGTGGAATTTTTTACGGTCCGTATGCGGGTATTCCCGGCAGGCCTTGGGCCTGATGTCATAAATGCTGCAGGTGTTATCCGCTTCCAGGAAAGGACAGGGTACCTGCTGCAAGACGTAGTCGCCGTCTTCGTCAAGACGCAGGTACCTCTGTACGAAATCCCCCGGCTTAAGCCGCATCTGGTTGGCGATCCGTCCGATGTCCTGTTGCGTAAAGAGCGGTCCGGTGGTCTTGCAACAATTGGCGCAATCCAGGCAATTGATCCGCTCAAAGGCCTCGTTGTGCAATTCCTGCATCAGCTGGTCCAGGTCCCGGGGCGGGCGTCTGCGCAACTTTGCTAAAAAACGCTTGTTCTCGGCTTTTTTCTCGGCGGCGCGCTGGGGTAGTTTTTCAAGAAATTCCAGTAGGTCCATAGCGGTATGGATTCGTAATTTTGGAGCCTGCCCGCAAGGAAGGGGCAGGAAGACCAAAGGTAAGCAGCATGGATATACTGGGAAAGGCACTTCTGGAGTATTACGAGGGCAGGCGGGGACGCCTGCTGACCAGTCACTCCACGCTGGGAACCTCTGAAGAGGTGGATCCCGGTTACTTTTTCCGGGGCTTTGAACAGATGCCCGATCTGGAGCGGCAGGCACTGAAAATAACCAGGGGCCGCACCCTGGACGTGGGCTGCGGGGCCGGGAGCCACGCCTTATACCTGCAACAAACCGGGTTGGATTGCCACGGACTGGATCCCTCGCCGGGGGCTCTGGCCGTTGCAAGGGCACGTGGCTTGCAAAAGGCCTCCGAGTCTGCAATTCTCGATTTCCAGGTAGGGAATTTTGATACTGTGTTGTTATTAATGAACGGGGCAGGACTGGCCGGGACCCTGGCGGACCTGGCTCCCCTACTCCGGCACCTGGCTTCCCTGCTGGCACCCGGCGGACAAATATTGCTGGACTCCAGCGATATAATTTATATGTTCGACGAGGATGCGGACGGAGGCGTATGGGTGCCGGGAGAACCGGCTTACTATGGCGAAGTGCGCTACCGCTGGGAATACCAGGGATCGGAGGGCCCGGAGTTCCCGTGGCTGTTCGTGGATTTCGCAAGGCTGAGGGAGGCGGCCGGCCTGGCCGGCCTGCAAGCGGAATTGTTAGGTGAAGGCCCGCATTTCGACTATTTGGCCAGATTGACCCTGGCTGCATACCAACCGGAGCATTCCGGCGTTACTACTAAACAAAGACTATGAAGAATCGGATCTACGTACTGGCAGGACTCCTGGCACTGATAGCCATAGGCTGTTCCAAGGACGAATCCGGCGGGGAACCACTGCCCACCCCTATTGACCGTTCTGCGAATTTGCTTGCGGCCGGGGATAGCGGCCCCGACCTGCTCACCAATTTAAATTTTGAGCGGTTGCGCATCCAGATCGCATATGTAGCCGGCTTCAGGCCCACCGATGAGGCCCTGAATAATCTCAGGAATTTCCTCTTGCAACGCACCTTTAAGACGAATATCGCCTTCGAATTCCTGGAATTGCCGTCGCCGCAGGAAGCAGATCTGACCCTGCAGGAGATCGTGACCATAGAGAACGAAAACCGTACGGTCTACAACGACGGGACGACCATGGGCATGTATATTTATTTTGCGGACGCCCCGTCCGAAGGGGACCAGGAGGACGAGAACATCGTAACCCTCGGGGCGGTCTATCGAAACACCTCCATGGTGATCCACGAAGCCACCATCCGGGACCTTTCCTCCCGTTCATCGCTGATCCGTACCGCGGATGTGGAAACGGCTACCCTGGGCCATGAATTCGGGCACCTCTTTGGTTTGGTGAACCTGGGGACGGAGATGGTCAATCCGCATGAAGATACCGAAGCCGCGAACCACTGCAACGAAACCGACTGCCTGATGGAGGCCCAGCTGGAATTTTCAATCGGGCTTATGAACAAGCTGGAGCAGCGCGCGGCCAAAGGCGCGGTCGCCGTACCCGATATGGGGGAGGAATGCATTGCCGACCTGGTAGCGATCGGCGGACGGCAGGGCGGCTGATCCCTAGGGAATATTCAAATACTTATGGGTTTGCAGCGACACCCGCCACTGCGGATGCTGCATCACGAATTCCACGATCAAAGGCGTCACTTTCTCACGAACGCTCCACTCGGGCTGCAGATAGAGGATGCAATCCGGACCCACCAGCCCGGCCTGTTCCACAGCAAATACCAGGTCGTGGCGGTTGTAGACGATTACCTTTAATTCATGCGCCTTTTTGTGGATGTCCCCCACGGGAAGCTTGTTCTTCTTAGGCGAAAGGCAGATCCAGTCCCAGCTACCGCTTAAAGGAAAGGCGCCTGAGGTCTCAATATGCGTCCGCAGCCCGCGAGCCTTCAGGCCCTCAGTGAGCGGCCCCATGGGCCAGGTAAGCGGTTCCCCGCCTGTAACCACAATGGTATCCGAGTACCGGGCCGCCTGATCGATGATCTCTTCAATGGCCGTGGGGGGGTGCAGTTCCGCATTCCAGCTCTCCTTGACATCGCACCAGTGGCAACCCACGTCGCAGCCTCCGACCCGAATAAAATAGGCTGCCGTCCCTTTGTGGAAGCCCTCTCCCTGGATGGTATAGAAAGCTTCCATCAGGGGCAGCAGCAACCCCTGATCCACCTGTTCCATGACGGCGTCTTGTTCCATGCCGCAAAGATAGGCATTCGCAGGCTGCCAAAAAGCCTCCGAAACCTGCAGCAAGTGTTTTCCAATTCCTGTGAATTCTCCTATTTTTACTGCAAACACCCAAGCTATGAGCAACGCGGAGGCCTTTAAGGAACATATCGTAAACGGATACACGTGTAAAGGCGATTTTATCACCGTGGGCGCCGCCATGCTCGACGGACAGGCCATTACCGGGGCCCATGTTAAGGTACCCCTCAAGACCATGAACCGGCACGGACTCATCGCGGGTGCCACGGGGACAGGGAAGACCAAGTCCTTGCAGGTGCTGGCCGAGAACCTCTCTGAGAAAGGGGTGCCGGTCCTGCTGATGGATTTGAAAGGAGATCTGAGCGGGCTGGCGCAACCCAGTCCCGGACACCCGAAGATCGACGAGCGGATGGCGCAGATCGGCCTGGATTTTACGCCTAAGTCCTTTCCGGTGGAGATCCTTTCGCTGTCCGAACAGGATGGGGTGAAACTGCGGGCGACCGTATCCGAGTTCGGTCCCGTTTTACTGTCCCGCATCCTGGACCTGAGCGTGGCCCAGGAAGGGATCGTGGCAGTGGTCTTTAAGTACTGCGACGACAACAAGCTGCCGCTGCTGGACCTCAAGGACTTTAAGAAGGTACTGCAATACGCCACCGGCGTGGGCAAAAAGGAATTTCAGGATAGTTACGGACGCCTCAGCACAAGTTCCACAGGCACCATCCTCCGCAAGATCATTGAACTGGAACAACAGGGAGCCGAGCTCTTCTTCGGCGAAAAGAGTTTTGACGTGGACGACCTTACCCGGATCGACGAAAACGGGCGGGGTTATATCAACATCATCCGGCTGACCGACATCCAGGACCGTCCCAAACTCTTCTCTACCTTTATGCTGAGCCTGCTGGCGGAGATCTACAGCACCTTTCCGGAGCAGGGGGACAGCGACCAACCCGAACTGGTCCTGTTCATCGACGAGGCCCACCTGATCTTTAAGGAGGCTTCCCGCGCCCTGCTGGACCAGATTGAAAGCATTGTTAAACTCATCCGCTCCAAGGGCATCGGGCTGTATTTTGTCACCCAGAATCCCACGGATATTCCCAATGAGGTACTTGCCCAACTGGGGCTGAAGGTGCAACACGCGCTCAGGGCTTTTACGGCCCGGGACCGCAAAGCCATCAAACTCACCGCCGAAAACTATCCGGATTCGGAATTTTACGATACCAAGGAGGTGCTTACCAGCCTGGGGATCGGGGAAGCCCTGGTTTCCGCCCTGGACGAAAAAGGCCGGCCGTCTCCCCTGGCCGCAACGCTGATGCGCGCGCCCATGAGCCGGATGGACGTGCTGACCGGGAAGGAATTGAGCGACCTGATCGCCGGCTCCAAGCTGGTAGATAAGTACAACAAAGTCATCGACCGGGAAAGCGCCTACGAGCTGCTCAACGAAAAGATCGAACGGGCCGAGGCCGAGGCCGAACGCGAAGAGCAGCAGCGGAGCACCACGCGATCGCGATCCACTACCCGAAGGTCCACCCGGCAGAATCCCGTGGTGAAAGTCCTCACCAGCGCCACCTTTATAAGGGGCGTACTGGGCGTATTGAAAAAAGTAATCCGATAATAATCCCCGGCAATTTCCCCCGATATGAAATACCGAATAACCCTTCTCCTGATCTGCAGCCTGTTCATGTTTCACTGCAAAGACGACCGAAACGATGGTTTCCTGATCGATACCGGGCGTGTGGGCAAACTCCTGCGGGAACACCGAAGCAGCCAGCTGGACAGCGTATTTATGGCCGATTCCCTGGTGCGGGATACCACCAGGATGAACCTGGGGCAGGATGGGAAGATCGAGGTCTACGAGCGCGGCGGCGCCCACCTGCTCACCCTGAGCCCGGCCGGCGACACCCTGCACCGGATCGGGAATATCCGCATCCACGATGGGCGGTTTCACACCGCGGAGGGCATTTCGCTGCAGAGTACTTTCGGAGACATCAAATCCGCATATGAGATCCGAAAGATCATTACTTCCCTGAACAATGTCCTGGTATTGCCTAAAGGCAGCGATGTCTATTTCACGATCTCCAAGGAAGACCTGCCGGCCAGCCTCCGCTACACCATGGATCCCATAGAAGCCGTGCAAATCCCGGATGCAGCCCCCGTGAAGTACATGATGGTGGGCTGGGATTAACCTCTTTGCATTTTTGCCCGAAATTCCTGCCCTTTATTTCAATGCGGGCAGCCGAATAATGATTATATTCTGGGGCGAAAATCTGAAACCGGGCATTGGCCCGGGCATCCTAACCAATTACAACCGATCATGAAAGCATCTTTCCTGCGTGCCGCCGGATTCCTGCCGGCAATCGCCCTCCTGTTCGTCCCCATGAGTACCCTAAGCCAGGATTCGGACCTTGGCCAATTCGAGAACCATACGGATATCGGCCCGGTCAAACATCCGGGCACCCTTGCTTTTGATGCCGAAACCGGGGAGTATCGCCTCAGCGGCTCCGGCACCAATATGTGGTCTACCAGCGATGAATTCCACTATGTGTGGAAAAGTATCCAGGGGTGATTTTATCCTGACCGCCAATTTTGCCTTTGAGGGCGAGGGCACTAATGCCCACCGCAAGATCGGATGGATGGTACGCGAAACCCTTCATCCCGATGCGGCCCATGTAAACGGCACCGTGCACGGAGACGGCCTTACCTCCCTCCAGTTCCGCCGCCAGAGCGGCGCGGAGACCGAAGAGGTGCTTTCGGAGGTTAAGGCGCCAGATGTGGTCCAGCTAGAGCGGCGCGGAAATACGTTTACGCTATCCGTTGCCCCGCTCGGCGAACCTTTCAGCTCGGTAAGCACGGAACTGGAACTGGATTCCGAGGTCTTTGCCGGAATTTATGTCTGCTCCCACAACCCGGATGTGGTGGAACGGGCCGTTTATAGAAACGTGCGGATCACCAAGCCGGAAGAACCGGGCGATGTCCCCTACCGGGACTACCTGGGCAGCCGCCTGGAGGTGCTGGACCTGGAAACCGGGCTGCGCAAGGTGCTGCTGGTATCCGCCCACAGCATCCAGGCGCCCAACTGGACCCCGGATGGCAAAACGCTCATTTACAACTCCAACGGCTATCTCTATACCTATGATCTGGAATCGGGCCGGGTAGGGATGCTGAATACCGGTTACGCCAACCGGAACAACAACGATCACGTGTTGTTGCCGGACGGCAGCAGGATCGCCATCAGCAACCATGACGGCCAGGCCTCTTCCATCTATCACCTGCCTATTGAAGGCAGCGACCAACCGATCAGGGTAACCCGGGAAGGCGTAGGGGCATCCTACCTTCACGGCTGGTCTGCAGATGCCAGTACCATGCTGTTTACCGGGAACCGGAACGGTAAGTACGATCTCTTTGCCGTGGACGTGGCTACCGGCGAGGAAACCCAACTCACCGACACGCCTACCCTGGACGACGGCTCCGAATACAGCCCCGACGGGAAATGGATTTACTTCAATTCCAACCGGACCGGGACCATGCAGGTGTGGAGGATGCGGCCGGACGGTTCGGATCCGGAACAGCTTACCTTCGACGAGTTTAACGACTGGTTTCCACATGTTTCTCCGGACCAGAGCAAGGTGGTGTTGATCTCCTTCCCGCCGGAAGTGCCTTCCGGCGACCATCCCTTTTACAAACAATGCATGCTCCGCATCATGCCTTTTGACGGCGGGGAGCCCAAGGCCATTGCTTACGTTTACGGGGGTCAGGGCACCATCAACGTGCCGAGCTGGTCCCCGGACGGGCGG
>JBNKHB010000066.1:0-10954 GCA_050290125.1 Robiginitalea sp. | reverse complement strand
GGGCTTTCCCCACAGGAGGTAATAAGCAGAAGTAATAACAGGACGGAGGAGACAGCGCGCAGGATCATCGTGTGTTTTTAAGGAAGATAGTAATTTCCTCCAGAACCAAAGGCAGCGCTTTTTCCTTAATTTGTACGGATGAACGCACCCTGGCACCTCTTCGCGATGGCCGGACTGTATATGCTCGCCGGCATTGCTCATTGGGTATTCCCGAGGGTCTATCTGCGGATCCTGCCGGGCTGGGTACCGTGGAAGCATTTTGCGGTGTGGGCCAGCGGCGTATTGGAAGTGGCGCTCGGGGCAGCCCTGTTGCTGCCCCCCTGGCGCGATCTTGCCCTTTACGGCATCATGGTCATGCTGGTGGCCTTTTTACCGGTCCATACGCATATGCTGGCGGATTCCAGGGCGGGCAGGGGCATCCCCTACTGGGTCCTCTGGATGCGGATCCCTTTGCAGGGCTTACTCATCGCCTGGGCCTGGGCCTACCTGGAGTAAAGCCCGCCGCCCGTGTCTCGGCGCAACATATAGCGCCGGAGCCAAAACACATGCAGTAACATAAAGACCGACAATGCCAGGGCGCCATAGGTCAGGGAATCCGGTAGCTGAGGCAATTGCCAGGACGGAACGGACAGGCGGTCCAACCCGCCGATCACCTCACCATACCAACCACCTCCCCCGGTGGTCCCCGCACCAAATAACGCCCAAAGGGCCAGTCCAAGGGTCATTGCGGCGATCAGCAACCATCCGCGGGTTGAAACCAACGGCTGCGGCCGCAACGCCCGTTCCGCCTGAATCCGTTGCATCACCGAATCGGAAAAGCCCTCCGGGGCCCGTTCGTAACCTGTCTCCCTCAGGAGCTCCCTGAAAAACCGATCTTCTTGCTTATCGCTCATAGTTCTGTAATATGTTGCCTGTGGCCGAAGCCTCCAGGTATGCCCTCAATCGTTCCCTGGCCCGATGCAGCCGGACCTTGACCGTGCCCGCTCGGATCCCTGTGATGGCCGCCACTTCCTTAATGGACTGCTGCTGCAGGTAGTGCAGGCTCAGGATATCACGGTCATCCGGCTCCAGGGCCTCCAGGGCCCGCATTACCCAATGCCGGCGCTCTTCCGTCATCAGCTGACTCCAGGTATCCTCCGCGGCGGGTCGATCCGTTTGTTGCAGCCTGATATCGCCCCTCCAACTCCTTCTGCGGCGCTCCCGGTCCGCCACATCCAGCAGGCGGTGGTAGGCGATCTTATACAACCAGGTAGAAAACTTTGCCGCCCCCCGGAAGGTGCCCAGCGCCGAATACGCTTTTACAAAAACGTCCTGAGCCGTTTCCTCCGCCAGCTCAGGGTCTCCCAGCATCCGTACGCCCAGCGTAAACACCATATGCTGGTAGCGTTCCACCAGGGTCCGGTAGGCCTGGTCATCCCCATGGAGCACCTGGCGAACGAGCTGTTTATCCGTTACCTGTTGGTTCATCTACCTTATATGACGGAATAACATGCATCCCGGTTACAATTTATCGCGGGCTGTAACCTTTTTTCCCTGGCCCGCGTCAAACGGGTAAAAACATCAGAATCGTAAAATAATTAAATATGGGATCAGAAGTTATCGTATTTGTAGCATTGCTTTCCGCCGTATTCGGAATTGCTTACCTGTTTTTCTCAAGCCGGAATAAGGAGCGCATGGCGCTTATTGAAAAAGGTGCCGACGCCAGCATCTTCGTAAAGGGGAGACAGCGGGCCCAACCCTTCTGGAAGATTCTTATCCTCAACCTGGCGCTGCTGCTGATGGGCATTGGGGCCGGCGTTATGGTCGGTGGGATGCTGGCCGACATTGGCGGTGTGCGTTGGGATGTAGCCATGCCGGGCTCCATCTTCCTGTTGGCGGGAACCGGCCTGTTGATCGGCTTCTTCATCACTCGAAAGATAGACCGGGAGGATTAAAGACCGTTTATTGCCAGGAAAAAGCCGTCCGGGACCCGGGTGGCTTTTTTTTTAAACCAGCGGAACACCCGGGCGATATTGCTCCCGGTGCATTACATCGAATTGCACGGTAATTTTTCGGCGAAGGCCTTACCTTTATAAGCATTAACCTACACCATATGAGAGTTGTAAGCACCAATTTGGCCAGACCGGTCCGTATCCGTTGGAAGGGGCGTGATCAGGAAACCGGGATTTATAAAAAACCCCAACCGGGAGGCATACCCCTGGAGCGGGATGGCGTTAAGGGGGATACGATTGGGAATCCGGAGGTTCACGGAGGCCAATTCAAGGCCTGCTATCTGTTTCCCGTAGATACCTATCCGTACTGGAAGGATCGCTACCCCCATCTGGATTGGGATTACGGCATGTTCGGCGAAAACCTGAGCATGGAAGGCCTCATTGAAGCGGATCTTGTCATGGGAGCGGTATACCGGCTGGGCGAGACCCGGCTCAGGCTGACCATACCCAGGGAACCTTGCTACAAACTCGGCATCCGGTTCGGGGATCAGGGGATTATCGAGCGTTTTGTGGCCCATGCCCGTCCCGGGGTATATGTGGAGGTACTGGAGGAAGGACTCGTTAGCCCGGGTATGGTGGCCGAGCAGGAATCCGTGCCGGAGGACGGTCTGAAGGTGGGGGACTATTTTAAGCTGTTATTCAATCCTGTAAAAAATCCGGAACACCTGCAAAAAGCCCTGGACCTCCCTTTTCTCAACGATAAAACGCGTAACAAACTCTTGCGCTGGCACCAATAGAAAGAGGGAGCGCAGGCGCTCCCTCTTACCAGAATTAAACAAACTAAACTAAACATCCATTACCTGACAACTTTCAGGGTCTCTGAATACGTTCTATCTCCTTCCGAAACCGCAACCTCTACAGAGTAAGTACCCTTATGGGCTCTCTCGAAGTTGAAGGCCTTCTCAACGGTCGGGCTTTCGGTAAATTTCTCGCTGTAGAGCACACGCCCTTCATCGTCGATTACCTTAACCACTACCGTGTTGCCTTCCAGGTTCAGATAGTTGAGATATACTTTTCCGCCGTCTTTACGCATAAAAGGCGTAACGTCCGCAATTCCTTCGGCGGGTGTCGGTACCGGGGCCTCGGTGGCTGCCAGGGCTTCGGTACTTCCGGCCATCATCAAGAAGGCCGCTGCAATGTTGATCCAATTTTTTTTCATAACTGATTGTTTTTTGAATTACACAAAAACTTGAATTACACAATGACAAAGCTAGGGCAGGTCTGTGCGCCACACTACCACCCGATTACCCAGTTTATGTGTTATTTTGCCTCAATATTGTGTTAATTAATTGTGAAATGGTAATATTCCACATTATTGGGGTAATTTTGCATAGTCCGAACCCTGGGGACCAACGTATCTTCGTATAAAGCAACCCTACTATGCAGAAGCTCAAACCGGCCTTTGAAGCCATCGAACCTGACTTCGGCCACTCCTTTACCTACCAGAAATTCGACGCTAACAAGCAAAACAGCAACCTGGGCTGGCATTACCATCCCGAACTGGAACTGGTCTACGTGAATGGTGGCAACGGCAAAAGGCAGATCGGCAGCCATATCTCTTATTATACGGGAGGCGACCTGATCCTGATCGGGTCGAATCTGCCGCATTGCGGCTTTACCGACAGCTGTACCGGGAATACCAGCGAATCCGTAGTACAAATGAAGACCGACTTTCTGGGTTCCGATTTTTTCGGTATCCCGGAGATGCGCTCCATCCATCGCCTGTTTGAAAAGGCCAAGGGGGGGATCGCTTTTACGGGGGATGCGAAAAAGAAGATCGGAGAGAAGATCGAGATCCTTGAATACAAATCCGATTTCCAGCGACTGCTGGCCATCCTGAACATCCTGAATGAACTGGCGAACGCGGCGGAATTCCAGATCCTGAATGCGGACCAATTGTCCGTTGAGACCCAGACCAAGGAGAACGACCGGATCAATACGATCTTCAACTACGTTAAGGAGAATTACAACGAGCCCATCGCCCTGGAGGAGATGGCCGACCTGACCCATATGACGGTACCCTCGTTTTGCCGGTACTTCAAGAAGGTGACCCATAAGACCTTTGTGCAATTCGTGAACGAGTACCGCCTGGTACACGCCTCCAACCTCCTGTCCGAAAGCGACCGCTCCATTACCGAGATCTGTTTTGAAAGCGGATTTAACAACTTCTCGCACTTTAACAAGTCGTTCAGGGCCTTTACCGGGATGAGCCCTTCCGAGTACCGCAACGAGTTGAAAACCGTGATGCGCTAATGCTGGCCCTGGCCACCCTGCCGGATTCTGATATCAGTTACCACCCGGGATTCCTCAAGGAGACGGTCAGTGATCGGCTTTTCGCTCACTTGATGCAGACCATAGCCTGGCGTCAGGATCCTATCCGGATTTTCGGGAAAACCTATCAGCAGCCCAGGCTTACAGCACTTTACGGCGAAAACGGCAAGCCTTATACCTACTCCGGCATCACCATGCATCCGCTGCCCTTCAGCCCCGAACTAGCGGCATTAAAAGCTCGTATTGAATCCTTTTGCGGGGCACAATTCAGCAGTTGCCTCCTCAACCTGTATCGGGACGGGTCGGACAGCAATGGCTGGCATGCGGATAATGAGAAGGAATTAGGAGTCAACCCGGTGATCGCTTCGGTTTCGCTAGGTGCCATCCGAAAGTTTAAGCTCAAACATCGCACGATCCGGGAACAACGCACCAGCATTGAGCTGGAACCTGGCAGCCTACTGCTGATGCAGGGGCCTACCCAGCACCACTGGCTGCACGAAATCCCCAAGACCCGCAAGCCTGTCGGGCCCAGGATCAATCTGACCTTTCGCAAGATCTATTAGGGAGGCTTAGTTGCAGAGGGCTAAAAAGGCTTAGCCGTAGAGCTCGTTCAGGACTGCGGCCAGGCGGATGCCGCCTCTCAGCAATTGTTCTTCTACCGTATCCCACCAGACATAGCGGTAGCGGTAGTATAATTTCTCGCCGTTTTCAGCGGAATCGTATACCCGGTTGGCTACCTCCTGCACTTCCTCCACCCAGTCGTAGACATCGCCCTGCTGTACTTCCTGGATCTGGCGACGCGACCAGCGGGGCAGCGAATGGGCCAGTTCCGTATAGCTCATCCCGTAGTCGTCAATCAGGTTGGCATCCCAAACCCGGTGCAGGTTGGTGCCGCGGTCAAACCACTGCAGCTGGATGTCGTTGCCGCCGCGGTCTTCCAGGCGGCCGACGTGCATGGGTTGGTGCAGGTCACCGATAAAATGGATCAGCATTTTGAGGTAAAAGACCTCGTCCTGCCGGCTGGTAGCCGGGTCCTTCAGGATCTCGATACAGCGGTCGATACCAGCCACTACGTCGCCATACGGGCTGGGCTCCACTTCATGGTAGTCCTTGTCGGCCGGGAAATTCACGTAGTGCCAGGCGCTGAAGCGGCGAAAAGTGCTGTCAGCCTTGATATCGTCGGCGAAGGTGGCTACCTCGGCCAACCCCTCCCCGTCCAGCAATTGCGCCAGCGCTTTTCGCGCCTTGCGGCTCAGGTGTTGTTGGGCGACTTCCCCGATCACCCGGTGGCCGGTCTTGGACCAATACGGCGGGTTGGACCAAACGGAAAGTGGGATACACAGGAAAACGAGAAACAGGTACTTCATATCAGGTCGCTATTGAGCCAAAAGTATGAATTCGGGTTTTAACTATTTGTTAATTTCGCCACGCTATCCAAAGGAATAACAGAACTTGAGCCCGTGAAACGCCTGTTTTTATCCATTCGTCCCCCCTGGCTGCGCTACCTGCTGGCGGCGGTTTCGGTTGTGCTACTGGCATGCCTGGGTTTTGTGGCTACCGTATACCTGGGTTTTTGGGGCCCGGTACCCGGCAAAGGAAGTTTGCGCGAGATCGAACTGGACCGGGCGTCCGAAATCTACTCGGCGGACAGCGTTTTGATCGGCAAGCTCTACCGCTATGACCGACAGCCGGTGGCGCTGGAGGATATCCCGCAACATACCCTGGATGCCCTTGTAGCCATAGAAGACGAACGCTTTTACCGCCATTCCGGGATTGACTACCCCAGCCTTTTCCGCGTGCTGACCAAGAGCATTCTGCTACAGGACGAGGGCGCCGGAGGCGGCAGTACCCTTAGCCAGCAGCTGGCCAAAAACCTGTTTCCGCGCCGCGGCAGCGGCAAGGTCGGACTCGCAGCGGACAAGGTACGCGAAATGATTACCGCCCGGCGGCTGGAAAATTTGTATTCCAAGGAAGATATCCTGCAGCTCTACCTCAACACCGTATCCTTTGGAGACAACAGTTTCGGCATTGAGAGCGCCTCCCGGAAATTCTTCAACAAATCCACATCTGGCCTGCGGCCTGAAGAAGCAGCCACCCTGATTGGCATGCTGAAGGCCACCCATTCCTACAATCCGCGCCTCTTTCCGGACCGCAGCCTGGCCCGCCGCAACCTGGTGCTGGAGGCCATGTACCGAAACGACTATCTGGAAGAGCGGCAAAAGGACAGCCTGAAGGCCCTCCCCCTGGAGCTGGATTACCGGCCCGCCTCCCACGATCTGGGACTGGCCCCATATTTCAGGGAAGCCGTTCGGCGCGAGGCGAGCCGATTGCTGGAGGAAAAAGCCGATGCCGATACCACCCTGAGCCTGTATACCTCGGGGCTAAAGATCTATACCACCCTGAACGCAGGTATGCAACAGCTGGCGGAAGCCGGGATGCAACGGCATATGGCCGCCCTGCAGGACCAGTTCGAAACCGCCTACGGGAACAATGCGCCCTGGAAATCCAACCGCCGCTTCATGGATGCGTATATCCGGCAATCGCCCCCTTACCGGAAACGGGCGGCGGCCGGCCTGGATCACGAAGCGATTGTGGATTCTCTGTCCCAAAAGCGCAGTATGGTCCTCTCCGACTGGAAAGGGGACCATGAGGTGGAGGCCTCCACCCTGGACAGCCTGTTTCACTACGCAAAGTTCCTGAATACGGGCCAATTGGCCATTGAGGCGGGGACCGGTGCGGTGCTCACCTGGATCGGCGGCATCGATTACAAACACTTCAAATACGACCATGTCTGGCAGAGCGAGCGGCAGGTGGGTTCTACTTTTAAGCCGGTGGTTTACGCAGCAGCCCTGGAACATGGGGCTGACCCCTGCCAGCATTATTCGGCAAGGCAGGTGCAGTACGAAAACCTGGAGGACTGGGCCCCTTCCAATTCCGGGGACAAGGATGAGGCATACCTGAACTACTCCATGCAGGAAGCACTTCGGAATTCCGTGAACACCGTTGCCGTCAAGGTACTGGAAGAAACCGGGATCGATCCCGTGGTACGGCAGGCACAGGCCATGGGTATTACTTCCGACCTGCCCAGGAAGCCTTCCCTCGCCCTGGGTACGGGCTCGGTTCGCGTGGCCGAGATGGCCGGGGCCTATGCCAGTTTTATCAACCACGGCAGGCCGGTACGCCCCTATTTCATAAGCGCGGTTACCGACAACAAGGGGAAGGAACTCTACCGGCATGAGGCTGCCTCGCCGGAAGCACCGGCTTTCTCCGAACGCACCCGGCTGCTGATGCTGGAAATGCTCCAATCCGTAGTGAACTCCGGCACGGGTTCCCGCCTGAGGGAACAGTACGGGGTCACCGGAGCCATCGGCGGGAAGACCGGGACCACCCAAAACAACAAGGACGCCTGGTTCGTGGCAGTCACCCCGGAGCTGGTGCATGTGAGTTGGGTAGGGCTTGAACGCCATGAGATCGGCTTCCCGAATACCCGGATCGGGCAAGGAGCCAATGCGGCCCTGCCCATGTTTGCGCACTGGTATCGCGGGCTGAAGGCCGATCCGGAGCTCCGGCACTGGACAACGGCCTCCTTCCCCTCCCCTCCCGAGGACATTCAGGAGGCCCTGGATTGCCCTCCGATTAAGCGGGACGGCTTCTTTAAACGGTTATTTACCAACCCGGACCGGGCCAAAAAACGGAAATTCCGGGAAAGAACTGACCAGTAGGACCGCTGATCGTTCGGTTGACGGTTGAGTAATCCATCCGGTCCCATAGGGAGGGCGGCAGGCCCGAACCGCCCAATGCTTCTGGAAAAAGGAGTATCTTTTGCCCCAAAACCGGCCTCGCTTCATGGAAGAACCTCTGATTACGGACGACACCATCGTATTTGGGCTGCTAACCCTCTGTCTGGGATTCGTTTTCCTGACCTCGGGGAGGCGGACCGGCTTCTGGAAACGGTTCTACAATTATGTTCCCGCCATCCTGCTGTGCTACCTGCTGCCTTCTGTGTTCTCCAGCCTGGGGGTGATCTCCGGGGACCATTCCCGGCTCTACTACATGGCCAGCCGCTATCTGCTGCCGGCCGCCCTCGTATTGATGACCCTCAGCATCGACCTGAAAGCCATCAGCAATCTCGGGCCAAAAGCGCTTATCATGTTCCTGACCGGCACCCTGGGCATTGTGATCGGCGGGCCGCTGGCCGTCCTTATCGTATCGGCCTTTTCCCCAGAGACGGTGGGCGGTGTAGGCTTTGACGCCGTCTGGCGGGGCCTGGCAACTATTGCGGGCAGCTGGATCGGCGGAGGGGCCAACCAGGCCGCCATGCTGGAGATCTTTGAGTTTAACCGGGACCGGTTTGGGGAAATGGTTTTGGTGGATATCATCGGGGCCAACCTTTGGATGGCGGTATTGCTGTTGGGTGTTGGCAAGAACCGGAAAATCGACCGCTGGCTAAAGGCGGATGCGTCCTCCATTGAGACCCTCAAGCAAAAGGTGACCGAATTCTCCGAGCGCATCACGCGGGTGGCCACCCTGCACGATTATATGGTCATGCTCTTTCTGGCCTTTACCGGTGTTGGCCTGGCCCATCTTGTGGGCGGCTACTTGAGTGAGACCCTCAGCGAGCGCTCCGAACTGATTTCGGACCCCAGTAGTTTCCTTTCCTTTTTAAGCGGCGAATTCTTCTGGATGGTGGTGATGGCTACTGTCATTGGCATTGTGTTGTCCTTTACAAGGGCAAAGAATTACGAAGGCGCCGGGGCGAGCAAGATCGGAGGCATGTTCATCTATATCCTTGTGGCAACGATCGGGATGCAGATGGACCTGAGCCGTATCCTGGAAAATCCGGGGCTACTCCTGGTAGGGCTCATCTGGATTACGTTTCACGCCCTGCTGCTGATCGGCGTGGCCAAATGGATCCGCGCCCCTTTCTTTTTCCTGGCGGTGGGGAGCCAGGCCAATGTGGGCGGCGCCGCCTCCGCACCGGTAGTGGCCGCCGAATTCCATCCATCCCTGAGCTCGGTAGGAGTGCTGCTGGCCGTACTGGGGTATGTAGTGGGCACGGGAGGCGCCCTGGTTTGTGCCTACCTGATGGAAATTGCGGCTACCGTACAAGGATAGTTGAAAGCGCTGGCCGATTCCGGAAAAAACCGGATATTAGCGGCCTAATTCTCACCGATGAAATACGCATTCGTTTTATCGCTCTCCGTCTTGCTGCTCGCAGCCTGCGGCGGCTCGGATACCCGCCCGGAACTGGTGGTGGAAGGGCAGGTAAAAGGCCTGAAAAAAGGCACGATTTATCTGCAGTACCTATCCGACAGCACCCTGCTGAACCTGGATTCACTCGAAATTTCGGGAGATGGGGCCTACAGCCTCAGCAGCCCCGTGGAGGGAGCGGACATCTATTACCTCTATCTGGATAAAGCCGATCAGAATACGATCAATGACCGAATCACTTTTTTTGCAGGCCCGGGAAACCTGCGCATCGATACCCAGTGGAACGCCTTTGATTCGGAAGCGGTGATCAGCGGATCACCCGCCCAGGAGAAGTTTGCCGAATACCGCAAGAACCAGTCGCGCTTTCACCTGGAGCAATTGAAGTTGGCACAGACCATAATGCTTCCGGAAATGGCGGGAGACAGCGCGGCAATGGATTCACTGAACCGGGAGGCCAACCGGTTAACCATGCGGTCCTATTTGTACGCCCTTAATTTTGCGCTGAACAATCCGGAGTCCTTTGTGGCACCGTACGTGGCCATCACCGATGTGGCGGATGCTAATCCGAGGTACCTGGATTCCATTTACAAGGCCCTGTCCCCGCAGGTGGCCGAATCCAAATACGGGAAACAACTGAAGGAACTGCTGGAGCAGCAGCCGTAAGGATCAGGATAGTTCGTTGATGCGATCAACCAGGGTCGAGGCTTCCTGCTCCAATTCCTGGCGCACATTCTTCAGGTGAGCACTGCGGTTCTCCACATCGTTCTGATTCACTTTGGCAATTAAGGCGTCAAAGGTTTCTATGGCCTTGTCGATAATTTCACTGCCTTCTTTGGAGCCGTCCGTATCATTGGTGCGCTCTACCAGGTAAACCGCTTCGATAATCCCACCCAGAACGTTATTGATATCTTTCTTGAGGTCTCGTATACTCGCCATGGTGCTGCTTTTGTACTAAAATACAATTTCTGCGGATACTGTCGCCGCTCCGGATTTAAACCGTCACCTCCAGCAATTCGCAGCCGTCCGTTTGTATGGTAACCCCGGTTGCCACGGCCGGGATCATGAGGGTCTCCCCCATTTTCAGGGCCTCCTCACCATTGCCGGCGGCAATCCGCGCCGCTCCGGATACGCACATGTAAATGGTAAAGGCTTCGCCGGGTTGTAAGGACCGCTCTGTCTTTTTATCCAGCTTCAGGTACCGGGTGGTAAAGTACGGGCTCTCCACCATGGCGCTGGCCTGGTCCGGCTTCCGGTCGTAAAGGATCTCAAAATCGTCCTTGCGCTTGTAGTCCATTGCATCCAGGGCCAGTTCCGTATGCAATTCGCGAAGTTTCCCGTCGGCCCCGCGGCGGTTAAAATCGTAAACGCGGTAGGTGACATCCGAACTTTGCTGGATCTCCGCCAGCAGGATGCCCGCGCCTATGGCGTGGATCTTGCCGCTATTTATGAACAAAGCGTCCCCCCGCTTCACTTCGCGGTAG
>JBNKHB010000065.1:0-11247 GCA_050290125.1 Robiginitalea sp. | reverse complement strand
TTGGGAATTCCCTGCCGGGCTCCATTCAGAGGCTGGGGCAGTTTACGATCCGCGGAGATGCGGTGGTTACGGAGACCTCGGTAGAGGCGCGGGTCAACATCAATAGCGGGATCGGCAGCAGTTATGCCGACCTGCAGCTGACCGATGTGAACAATATCAATACGGCCTCTTATAAGGGCTTCCTCTCCCTGATTGATTTTGACCTGGGGGCCTTTAGCGGGGACAAGAATTTGGGGCGGACCTCCCTGGACGTAAATGTGGAAGGGGAAGGGTTCACCCAGGCCAGCCTCAACACGGAGGTCATCGGGGAAATCTACACCCTAACCTTCAACGACTATGCCTACTCGGACATTTCGGTTTCCGGGGTGCTCAAGGACCAGCTATTCGACGGTTCGCTCAACAGTAAGGATCCGAATTTTGTCTTCACCTTTAAAGGCCTGGCAGACTTCGGGAGCAGCCCGAATACCTTCAATTTTGTGGCTTCGGTGGACCATGCGGACCTGTACCGGCTCAATTTTATCCGCGATACGGTCTCCGTATTCCAGGGCGATATCGACATGGATATCACGGGTAATGATCTGGATAACATAGCCGGGGATATCCGCTTCAGCAAGACGCAATTCCTCAATGCCAACAACACCTATTACTTTGACGACTTCCAGATCGTCAGCAGCTTTGGCCCGGATTCGCTGCGGACGGTGGAGATCAATTCGCCGGACATTATCACCGGGTATATGAGCGGAAAGTTCAAGGTGCGGGAACTGGGGCGGCTCATGCAGAATTCCATCGGAAGCATCTATACCAATTACAAGCCCCATGAGATTTCCCCTGGGCAGGAACTCAATTTCAATTTCCGCATTTACAACAAGATCGTGGAGGTGTTCTATCCCGAGGTTTCGTTTGGCCCGAATACGTATATACGAGGCAATATCGAGGCGGACGGACAGGAGTTCAAACTGAATTTCCGGTCTCCTTCCATTACGGCCTTCGAGAATACGCTGCAGAACATCGATGTGCGCATCGATAACCAGAATCCGCTTTTTAATACCTATGTGGCCGTGGAAGATGTTTCCACCGTCTATTACGACGTGAAGGATTTTGAACTGATCAACACCACGCTGAACGACACCCTGTTTTTCCGGACGGAATTCAAAGGCGGCAGCGAGTACAACGACAGCTATAACCTGAACTTTTACCACACCTTTAATTCCGATAACAAATCGGTTATCGGGCTTAAGCGTTCGGACGTCAGTTTTAAAGGCAATACCTGGGTGCTGAACCAGCAGGGGAACGATCGGAACAAGGTGATCATCAACCGGTCGCTGGACAGCATCAGCATCGAGGAGATCGTCATGAACAACTCGGATCGGGAGGAGATCCTGCTACGGGGCGAAATGGCCGATTCCACCTATAAGGACCTGGAATTGCGCTTTAAGATCGTTTCGCTCAGCAAGATCACGCCCGCAATAGACAGCCTCAATTTGAGCGGGGAGATCAACGGAGTGCTCAACGTGCGGCAGGAGGACGACATCTACCTGCCCATCGGGAATCTGAATATCTCGGATTTTGGGGTGAACGGGATACCGCTTGGGGAGTTGGACATAGGGATCGTAGGCAACAAGGACCTGAGCGAATTCTCGGTCAACACGCAGATCACCGAAAACGGCCAGGAGAAATTCTCTGTGATCGGTACGATCCTCGACCAGGGGGAGGCGCCTACTGCCAATCTCACGGCCAGTTTTACGAATTTCCGCATGGAACCCTTTAGTCCTTTGGGAGAAGGGGTGATCGACCGTATCCGGGGCGGTATCAACGGGACAGCGCGAATCCAGGGCGACATACGCAACCCCGAAATGACCGGCCTCCTGACCCTGAGCGATGCGGGCCTGGCCATCCCATACCTGAACGTGGATTACGATTTCGGACCCAACTCGGTGGTGCGCTTGTTCAACCAGTCCTTTGATTTCCAGAATGTGGCGCTGACGGATACGGCGGAAAAAACCAGGGCGTATCTGCAGGGGACCATTTCCCACCAATTCTTTGACGACTGGCGCCTGAACCTGGACCTGGATACCCGCGGGCAACGCTTTATGATGTTGAATACGGAATACGACGAGGAGGAATTGTACTATGGGACTGCCTTTGCCACGGGTACGGGCCGTATTTTCGGGCCGACCAATGCTTTGAACATTACCTTCGAAGGCTCCACGGCACGTGGAACCTCCCTGAAAATCCCGATCAGCGACGTGGCCACCGTGGGCGATTACAGCTTCATCAATTTTATTGAAAAGGACCGTGTACGGGCCATGCAGGCCTCACAGCGCCAATTGCGGGAATACGAGGGCCTGGAGCTGGAATTTGACCTGGACGTAACCCCGGATGCGGAGGTGGAGATCGTAGTGGACCAGCAGACCGGCAGCTCGCTGAAAGGCACGGGCGCGGGCCTGATCTTCATGGAGATCAATACGAACGGCAAATTCAACATGTGGGGCGACTTTGTGGTGGTAACCGGCTCCTATAACCTGAAATACGGTGGGGTGATCGACCGTACCTTCCGCGTGGAACCGGGAGGCACCATCAACTGGGACGGGGATCCGCTGGATGCCATCCTGAACATGGAGGCCGTATATGCGCTGAATGCCAATCCGGCACCCCTCCTGGACAACACCCGGTATACGCGCAGCATACCGACCGAGGTGATCGTCCGCCTGACCGGGGAATTGGAGCAACCCACCGTGGATTTCGACATCGGTTTCCCGGGGTCCAGTTCCATTGTTAAATCGGAGTTGGAATACCGGCTGCAGGACCCGACCGTAGAGGAGCGCAATGCGCTGTTCCTGCTGGCGCAGGGAACCTTTGTAAACGAAACCAGCGGTCTGAACCAGCAGGCGGTGGCAGGGAGCTTCCTGCAGACCGCTACCTCGGGGCTCTTTAACCAGGTGCTGGGCAATAACGGGGATAAGTTGAACCTGGGGGTGTCATATGAGGCGGGTTACCGGGATGCCAATTCGGATGTGGACATCAGCGACCGGATCGGGGTTACCGTTTCTACGCAGATTAGTGACCGGATCCTGTTTAACGGCCGCTTTGGTGTGCCGGTGGGCGGGGTTAGCGAGTCTGCGGTGGCCGGGGATGCCGAAGTTCAGCTGCTGCTTAACGACGAGGGTACGCTCAGCATGCGGATTTTCAACCGGCAGAACGATATTCAGCAGTACCTGGCGGACCAGCAGGGATATACCCAGGGCGTTGGACTTTCCTATGAGGTGGATTTCAACAGTTTCCAGGATTTACTGCGCAGAATTTTTGCCAAAAAGGAAGAGGAGGAAGCCCAGGTCCAGGACAGGGATTCCATCCCGGCACCCCCCGGTCCTGAATCTACCATGGGGAATGACAGTTTGATACGTTTTTACTCCAAAAACCAAAATCCACTCAAAAGATGACTGCTCCGGTCTGAATTTTCTTCAGAAAACTCCGAAATTCGTTACGAAATCGATTTCGAGCCCGGTTTAGGCCAATTCTGGGGCGCAGCCATTCTTTTTTTAGCGGAAGTTTGTTAATTTTGCCATTCGAATTTTCCGCATGGCCAAACCAATCAAAAAGATTGCCGTCTTCACCTCCGGGGGGGATTCCCCGGGAATGAATGCCGCAATCAGAGCCGTAGTCCGAACCTGTGCGTACCTTAATGTAGAATGCCTGGCTATCCGCCGTGGTTATCAAGGCATGATCGATGGCGACTTCGTGGCCATGAATGCGCGCAGCGTAAATAATATCATCAATAAAGGCGGCACTATCCTAAAGTCCGCCCGATGCGATGAATTCCGTAACCCGGAAGGCCGGAAAAAAGCATATGATCAATTACTGAAGGCCGGTGTTGAGGGAATGGTGGTAATTGGAGGTGACGGGAGTTTCCGTGGCGCCACGATCTTTAATGAGGAGTTTGGTTTTCCGGTTATCGGTATTCCGGGTACGATCGACAATGATATCTTCGGCACCCGTTATACCCTCGGCTTTGACACCGCGCTGAATACGGTAGTTGAGGCCATCGACAAGATCAGGGATACGGCCAGCTCGCATAATAGGCTTTTCTTTGTGGAAGTCATGGGACGCGACGTGGGTCACATCGCCCTGAACGCCGGAGTGGCGGCAGGTGCGGAAGAAATCCTGATTCCCGAGGAAAACCTTGGATTGGAGCGGCTGCTGGAATCCCTTCGACGCAGTAAGAAATCCGGCAAATCCTCCAGCATCGTGGTGGTAGCCGAGGGCGACAAGACGGGCAAGAACGTTTTTGAACTCAAGGAATACGTGGAACATCACTTACCTATCTACGATGTACGGGTATCCGTTCTGGGGCACATGCAGCGCGGCGGGGCACCCACCGCTTTTGACCGCGTGCTGGCCAGCCGTATGGGGGTGAAGGCGGTAGAGGCCTTGTTGGAAGGCAAGACCAACCTGATGGTGGGCATCATCGATAACGAAATTGTGCTGACGCCTATCCTGGAGGCGATCAAAGGGCACACTAAAATAGACCGGGAGCTCATCCGGGTCTCAGACATTATGACAATTTAATTCACTTAAACTATAGAACATGGCATTGAAAATAGGAATTAACGGATTTGGAAGGATCGGCCGGCTGGTCTTCAGGGCAACCGTAGAACGGGACAACGTAGACGTTGTGGCGATCAACGACCTGCTGGATGTGGAACATCTGGCCTATATGCTGGAGTACGACTCGGTTCACGGCAAATTCAACGGCACCATCGCCGTTAAGGACGGCAACCTGGTAGTAAACGGCAAAACCATCCGTATCACCGCAGAGCGCGACCCCGCCACCTTAAAATGGGACGAGGCCGGCGTGGATATCGTAGCGGAATGTACCGGGATCTTCACGACCCTGGACATGGCTCAAAAGCATATCGACGGTGGCGCCAAGAAGGTGGTAATATCCGCGCCTTCCAAAGATGCCCCCATGTTCGTTATGGGCGTTAACCACAAGGATGTGAAAGCATCCGACAAGATCGTTTCCAATGCCAGTTGTACGACCAACTGTCTTGCGCCGCTGGCCAAAGTACTGAACGACACCTTTGGAATTGAAGAGGGCCTAATGACGACCGTACACGCCACTACAGCTACCCAGCTGACGGTAGACGGACCCTCAAGAAAAGACTACCGCGGCGGGCGCAGCGCGCTGCTCAATATCATTCCGGCAGCTACCGGAGCCGCTAAGGCGGTGACCAAAGTGATTCCGGCCCTGGAGGGAAAACTTACGGGGATGGCCTTCCGGGTACCTACCGCAGACGTTTCCGTTGTGGACCTTACCGTTCGCCTGGCCAAGGAAACCTCTTATGATGAGATCAAAAAGGCCATGAAGGCTGCTTCCGAAGGACCGCTGAAAGGCATTCTGGGATACACGGACGAACTGGTGGTATCACAGGATTTTGTGGGCGATACCCGCACGAGCATCTTTGATGCAGACGCTGGAATTGAGCTAAACAGCAAATTCTTTAAGGTAGTTTCCTGGTACGACAACGAAGCGGGCTACTCCAACAAATTGGTGGACCTGGCCCTGCACGTTCACGGATTGGGATAACACATCCAACGGATGGCCGTGGCAGACGAAAGACCGCTGCGGCCATTCTTCAAATCAGCAACAGCTTATGGTACTCATTACGGATAGCGGGGCCACCAAGGCAGACTGGATTGCCCTCGATGCCAAGGGCGAGCAGCTATTTATGACCCAAACCCTGGGCCTGAGCCCGGAGGTACTTTCCCGCGAGGTGATCGAAGAGCGTCTGGCCAATAACTTTGAACTGGCCCGCAACGCCTCCAAAGTTACCCGCCTCCATTTTTACGGGGCCGGTTGCGGTACCGATCGGATGAGAAGGTTCCTGAAGGAGATCTTTTCCCAGTTCTTCCCGAAGGCCCAGATCGAGGTAAAGGAGGATACCTTTGCAGCCATCTATTCGACGACCAAGATCGGGCAGCAGGGGATCGTGTGTATCCTGGGAACAGGCTCCAACTGCAGCTACTACGACGGGCACCAGATGATCCAGAAGGTGGTATCCCTCGGATATATCCTGATGGATGACGGCAGCGGTAATTTTTTCGGGCGCAAGCTGGTGAGGGATTATTATTACCATAAGATGCCGCAGGACCTGGCGCATAAATTTGACAAGGAATACAACCTGGATGCGGACGTCATCAAGGAACACCTTTATAAAAAGCCCAACCCGAACACCTACCTGGCAACGTTCGCGCGCTTTATCGTGGAGCACCGGGACCATCCCTATTGCAAAGGGGTCATCGACAAGGGGTTCCAGCAATTCATCAACAACCACATCATGCAGTTTGAGCTGGCTACCAAGGTCCCCATACACTTTGTGGGCAGCATCGCCTATTACCTGCAGGAAGAACTCACGGCCGTAGTGGAACGGAACGACCTGGTATTGGGCCAGATCCGTCAGCGACCCATCGACGGCCTGGTGGAATTCCACAAGGAAACCATCTGATCACCTCTTCACCGCGATCATCGAGATCTCGACGTTGACGAATTTCGGAAGATTAGAGACTTCAACGGTTTCACGGGCCGGGGCGGTTGCGGGGTCAAAGAATCCTGCATAAACCGCGTTGATCCGGCTGAACTGGTTCATGTCCTTAATAAATATGGTGGATTTGACCACCTGGTGAAACCCGAAGCCCGCGGCCTCCAGGATTGCTTTCAGGTTGTTCATCACCTGTTCGGTTTCGTCTTCTATGGAACCGGAGATCAGTTCTCCCGATTCCGGGTTTAAAGCGATCTGGCCGGAAATATACAAGGTGTCGCCGGCGCGGATCGCCTGGCTGTAAGGCCCTATTGGCAGGGGCGCCTTTTCCGTTTTTATCACGTATTTCATTCCAGTAGGTTTTGAGCGTATTCAGAAACGCTTTAGTTAAATGTGGATCGCTGGCTGCGGTTCTCCCATTTGAGGTCGCTGAGGATGTTGGCCTTAATGCCGATAAAGAAATACCAGCGCTCGTAAGTGCCAAATGGCGTCCAGTCAAAATTAAGCTTAAAGCTCTTTAAATCCCGTGAAAATCGCAACTGAGTGATCCCGAAACCGCTCCTCACAAAGTCATAGGAGGAGGAAACGCCTACTTCCCAGCGGGGGGAGAGCGTTACATTCCCGGAGAACATCAGGGAATGGTTGGAGATCCGGCCATCCCGGTTGGGATTTGTATAGTTCAGCGCGTATTGCAGCCTCAGGTTCCAGGGGATCGTGGAACCCCAGACCGGGTTTTCCACGTCATCCGGGTCCCGGTCGTCGAAGGTACTTCGGTTAAAATTATCGGCTCGCCCGAACAGGTCGTCTGTCCGTCCCCCGCTGGCGGCCACGTAGGTGTCGCCGTCGTAGGGGTTATCCTCCTCGATCTCGGTGTCATCCCGCTGAAAATCCTTGCTGCTGATGGAATAACTGATATTAAGCCGCGCATTGGTAAGGCGCATCAACCCCCCGCCGTTTTTGATGTTCAGGGTGTTAATCCTCCGGCCTGTATTATCAACGGCATAGGGGTCCAGGCTGGCGCCGAAGTTTACGGACATCTTATTGTCCAGCAAGGAGGTACCTCCCGTCAGGGCTAGCGGGCTCAATTTGAGGGAGTCGGCCTCAAAATTATAACTCGTACTGAGGTTCAAACTGTTGAGCAGGAAGATCTTTTTCGGTTCCGTGGCCGTGGAATCCTTGTCGCGTACCTTGGCCTCCAGGGTATTGGCCAGGCTAAAGGACATGGAGCTGGACTGTCCCCTTCTGGGGGTTCCGTACAGCGTATTCTCAAAGCGGGTAAAGTAGATTTCCTCTCCGGTGGTTTCATTCACCACCTGCTCGTAGTACTGGTCAAAGGACGGGGCCCAGCCATAACTCACCGTGGGCCGCATGATGTGGCGAATGGCCTGGATCTTCTTGTCTTCGCCAAAATTAAAGGTCCCGTAAAGGGTGGTCCCGAGGCTGGCGCTAAGGCTGTACTGGTTAAAGCGGTCAAAGCCATTGATCGTATCCCTAACGATGGTTTCGCTCTCGGCGTCATAACGACGGTCAAAGGTGTCCCCGGTCCACACTTCTTCGTAGGTCCCGCCAAGGCTAACGCTGAAGTATTTGGCAACCTTGAAGTTGGTCGAGATGGGGATGCGGTGGCGAGCACCCATACGGGTATTGTCAAACATCCTGCCGGTGAGGAAATCCTCCGAGGTCGTGCTGATGCTGTTCCTGGCGTTAAGGTCGTACTGGAAGTTTATGTTTTGCAGTGCGCCTTTCTTGATCCCGTCGCGTTTGGCAAAGGGGAAGATCCGCTCCATGCTGGCCTGCAGCGTAGGCAGGGTAACATCCACCACATCGGTATTGGTGTTCTGGTTGTGCGTGGCCGTAAGGCTAACATTCACCGAGGGGTAGGCCGGGAAGGTCTTGGAATAGGAAATGGAAGACGAGAGGTTGTTTACCTGGGTGTTGGGCAGGTTCTGCTGCACCAGTGAATTCCGGTAGTACTGGCTACTCCCCAGGTTCACAGAGGCCGAAAACCGCGCATTCGGGTTAGCCTTGGGATCCTGGCTGTGGCTTATCTGGATGTTGTAGATGGTGGTGCGGGAATAATCGTCAAAGCCCTTCTGACTTCGCACCAGATTTTCGTACCGGAAATTGATATTGCCCCGGAATTTGTAGCGTTTGGAATACACGGACTGCGTTCGGAAACCATAACTGCCATTGGTGTAGAGGTCACCCGTAAACGTCAGGTCCAGATAATCGCTGATGGGCAGGTAATACCCGCCGTTCTGCAGGAAGTAGCCCCTGTCCGGGTCGTTCCCGAAGGTGGGCATCATAATGCCCGCCGTACGCCCGGTGGTAAGCGGGAAATAGGCAAAAGGGAGGGCAATCGGGGTGGGGACGTCCACGATATACAGGTTGCTGTAACCGGCGATCACTTTTTTTCCCGGCACGAATTTGGCCTTTCGCACGCGGATGTAATAATCGGGGTCTAGGGTATCCTTGGAAGTGGTGAGTTTACCTTCGCTCAGAAAGTAGACCGAATCGTTTTCCTTTTTGGTGCGTTCCGCGTAAACCTTCATATTGTCACTGCCCAGCTGGCCCAGGCCGGCCTGCTGCTCCGTCCTGGAATTCCAGATAATGGCCTTTTCGGTATCGAAGTTAAAGCGGATGGAATCCGGGATCACTTCCTGGCTGCCCTGTTTAAAAAAAGGCAGCTGCGAATAGGCACCGGTGGAATCTTTCAGCCGGCCGGCGTAAACTTCATTGTTGACGTAATCCAGGACAATGATCCCCGCTTTCAGCTCGGTGTCCTGGTAGTAGATCTCCGCTTCGTTGTAGAGGTAAATGCGCTTCTCTTTCTGGTTGATGCGGACATAGTCCTTAGCTTTGTATTCTACCCTGTCAAGCAAAGCGCCCTGCCCTCCGGACAGACTGTCGCCTTCGGTGCTGTCCCGCGCCATTTGCGTACCGGCAAGCAAGTCCGGCAACAGGGGGGCGCTGAGGGTATCGCCAAGCGGCTTAATCGGCAGGGGCCTGGCGATGTCTTCCTGAGCTCCGGCGATTCCCGCGACTAAGAACAGAATGGCCAGGAAAAGAAGAGGATGTCTGTTTGATCGCAAGGTGATAAATCCTATTTTTGTACGGGTTTGCTCCGGATTCCGTGGTCAAACTTACATATTTTTCACACGGCCCGTGACACATTTATACAATTTTAACCCGTCGTATTTTGATGAGATGTTCCGTAAATAAAGGGATGAGAATGGTATTGCTGGCGGGCCTGGTTATTCTGGGCTCCGGGGATCTATACGCCCAGGCCGCCTCCGCAAATATTCCGTTCAAGGTGGTGTTGGATGCCGGGCACGGGGGGCACGATCCAGGGAACCTGGGCAATGGCTACCTGGAGAAGAATATTGCACTTAACATTGTCCTGGAAGTGGGCAAGGTGCTGGAGCAGGAACCCAATACGGAGGTCATTTACACCCGGCGGGACGACAGTTTCGTAGACCTTTTCGTGAGAGGGGAAATTGCGAACAAGGCAAAGGCGGATTTATTCGTTTCCGTCCATTGCGATTCGCATACTTCAAATGCGAACGGCGCGGGCACTTTTGTGCTTGGCCTGCACGCTAATGAGCAGAATTTTGAGATCGCCAAGAAAGAGAACTCGGTGATCTACCTGGAGGATAACTACGAGACGCGTTATGCTGAATACGACATCAATTCCCCTGAGTCCATCATCGGCCTTACCATAATGCAGGAAGAATTCCTGGATCAGAGCATCCTGTTAGGGAAACTGATGCAGGATCGATTTACGGCCAACCTCGGCAGAAATGACCGGAAGGTCAAACAGGCCGGTTTTATTGTGCTGCATCAGACTTTTATGCCCAGTGTACTGGTGGAGACCGGCTTCCTGACCAACCGCGACGAAGGTCGCTATCTGAATTCGGCAAAGGGTCAGCAGGAAATGGGTCGCGCCATAGCCAATGCAATTCTGGAATACCGTGACAACATCGGGATCGGTGCTACACCGCCACCGATCGCCGCGCGGGAAAACCTTAGTACGGAGGTAATCCCCGAACCTGAGGAAACCAGCACGGAGGTGATCCCCGGGCCCGAGGAAACCGTTTCCACTCAGGAAAATGAGACCACAATCGAAGACAGCGCGGTTGAAAGCCTGCCCGAACCCGTAGCGCCGGAGCAGGAGGCAGCAGGAAGCAAAGTTTCTGATCCCGTCGCCCAGGCCGTAAGTGCAGTCACCAATAGCGAGGCGGCGAATCCGCCCAAGGACGAGCCCGCCCAGGCCATACCGGCCAACCTGATCTTTAAAGTGCAGCTCATGGCCGTAAGCAAGGCACCCAACCTGGATTCGGAAGATTTCAAGGGCCTGCCCAATTTGTCTGCCGAGCGATATAACAATTTGTACCGGGTGTTGTACGGCAATACCTCGTCCTATGCCGAAGCGGAACGCCTGCAGTCCTTTGCGGGCCAACTGGGGTTCACATCATCCTACATCGTTGCCTATCGCGACGGAGAACGCATCCCGTTACCGGAAGCCCTTTCGGCTCAGCCCAATTGAGCTCAGGGCATGTGAAAATTATTCCTAATTTTGTTGGAAACGCAAAGCAACGGGATTGAAACTTTCCAGGGAAATCAAAACAGGGATCATCGTCATCGGCGGGATCCTCTTATTCATTCTAGGGTTCTCATATCTGAAATCCACCCCTTTATTTGACGATAG
>JBNKHB010000064.1:0-11604 GCA_050290125.1 Robiginitalea sp. | reverse complement strand
CCATACGCGGATGTCCTTCTTTTATGACCACGGCCTTACCATCGCTAAGATGCAGGAATACCAGCTGGGGCCGATCGTATTCTTTGAACACATGAATTATTTCAGGGAGGTGCTCCCCGGTAAGCCCGTACGGGTTTCCCTGGAATTAAAAGGCCTGAGCGAGGACGGGATGTTTTTTGAATTCCATCACGGATTTTACGACGAACAGGGAAAGCACCTGGCACATTGCGAGATGATGGGCAGCTGGATCGATATGGAATCCAGGAAGTTGACACCCCTGCCTTCTGAATTTCTCAGGAGCATGCAAGGCATGGAGCGCGCTCCCGACTTCCGGACCCTGACCAGGGAAGACACCCGGAAATACGCTAAGAAGCCGAAGGACCTGGCTTAGGCCGCCGGGTGGCCAGATAAACGCCCGAAAGGACCAGTAAGGCCGCCAGGGTATTGATCCAGGTGAGCCGGTCGCGTCCGCTGCCGATGGCGAACAAAATTCCGATAACGGGCTGGGCGTACATGAAGACGCTGATGGTGCTGGCTTTGAGCTGGGTAAGCGCAAAAACGTTAAAAAGGTAGGTCAGGAAGGTTGTCCCCACCACTACAAAAGCAATGGATGCCAGGCCGACGGCCGGGATCTCCGTCCAACTGATCTGGGCAAATTCCCCATAGGTGAATGGGACGGTAACGACAACACCTATGGCAAAGAGCCACCGCATCAGCACAAAAGGGTGGTATTTCTCCAGGAGTTTTTTTACCAGGATCAGGTACAGGCCGTAGCTGATGGCGTTTACCAATAAAAGGGCATTGCCCAGAGGGATATTCGGGGCATTCAGCCCCTGTTCCTGATTCAGGAGGATCAGCGTGAGCGCCCCGGCCAGGCCCAACACGATCCCGACCGCCTTTAGCGGCAGGATCCGTTCCCGGATCAGGATAAGGGAAAGCACCGTTACGATGATCGGCGTAACGGTTACCAGGATGGAGCTGTTGACGGGCGTGGAAAGTTGCAGGCCCTTAAAAAAGGCAAGCATGTTGATGGCCATCCCGAAGACCGCACAGACCAGCATCCTCCCCCAGTCGCGTTTTTCAATCGTCTGCCGGGGACCCGCCGGGGCAATCAGCCAGAAAAGCAGGCAGGCGCCGCAGACGCGCAAAAAGATAAAACCGAAGGGTTGCACATAGTGCGGCATAACCCCTTTGGCAATGGTGTGATTGAGGCCATAGATGGTAGTGGCCCCCAGGGCGGCGAGTATGGCCAGGTTGCGCTTGCTCAAGGATGCAGGGCTTCTGCGGCCGCAGCCACGGTTTTTGCCGCATTCCCTATAAAGACAGTACCTCCCGTCACGATTACGGGGCGTTTGAGAAAGGTGTAATGCTCCAACAACAACTTTTTAAAATCGGCTTCACCGAGCTGCTGATCCTTTAGTCCGCGCTGTGCATAAAGACGGGCGCGTTTGTTGATAAGGGCTTCGTAACTGCCGGCCAGTTCCCGCATTTCCGCCAATTGGCTTTCGCTGACCGGATCTTCCGCAATGTCCTGTAGCCGGATGTCAGCCGGGGGCCTGATTTCCTTTAGGATCCGCCGGCAGGTGTCGCATGTGCTTAAATAGTATATGATATCCATGGTAGGGTTTGGTTAAGGGTATCGGATGCGGGTTTATTGCGGCGGAGGGGCCATGCCGGCGTCGATGGCCAGAAAGGGTTCAATGTCTTCGTATTTCAGGACCAGCCTGATGGGACCATCCGCATAGGAAGCCACCTCGTAAGGGTTGTAGAGCAATACCAGGCCTTCAGGTTCCAGGCCCATATTTTCCGGAAGTTCAAAGATGCCGTCCTCGAACATGAACCCCGTGCTGTTGATATCCGCTTCGGACGGGATTTGATGCACCTCCCGAAAACGCGATTCCGCAAACTGCTCAAAGCCTTCCAGGTCCCTGAACAATTGCCAGGTGTCCATCTCCGCCGCTTCTTTTTTGTTGAAATTAAGGTAACGGCTGCTGGTAAATCCGTGCGCCCCGCCGGTAAAAATATAACCCTCCAGCAAGAGCGTCAGAACGTCCGGAGTCTCATAAGTGGTACGGGCTTCAACCGTGGCTTCCCAGCCGATCGTTTCGTCCGGGAATTCGGAGCGAAGGGCCTCGTAACCTGCGCCGAAGGCTTCGATGGCCTCCGGGATGGTTGTGGCCTGGCCTTCCTCGTCGTAATCGAGCCAATGGATGATCTCTTCCCGCACGGCCCTGTTCACTACCCTGCCCAATTGCTTGCCCTCATCGGCCAGCGGAATGGAAACCCGTACCTTAGGGCAGCTCTCGCACTGCGGGCCTTCATATTCCTGAGGCGTGAAAACCAGTCCGGAATCGCTTTGGCAAGCCAGACAGGCCAGGAGGAGGGAAAGGAAGTAGCGTTTTCGCATGGATCTGAAAATTTCGTCTCAAAAGTACGACTTAGGACCGGCAATTGATAGGCGCATCCCCTCAAATTCCGATAATGCCGAAGCGGTTGTTTGGAGGGGGGGAGTATGCTAGCTTTGTAAAACCAAACCGGTAATCATGAAAGAAAAAATGCGGTTCGATACCCGAGCCATCCACGGCGGCCAACACCCGGACAAGGCCTATGGGGCCGTGATGCCACCCATATACCAGAGTTCCACCTTTGCCCAGGAATCGCCCGGCAAACACAAGGGGTACGAATACTCCAGGAGCGGGAACCCAACGCGGCAGGCCCTGGAAGATTCCCTGGCCAGCCTGGAGAGCGGGACGCACGGCCTGGCATTTGCGAGCGGCCTCGCTGCCATGGACGCGGTAATGAAATTGCTCAAGCCCGGAGACGAAGTGCTGTCCACCAACGACCTGTACGGCGGGAGTTACCGCCTCTTTAGAAAGATCTTTGAGCCGCTGGGGATCCGCTTCCGCTTTGCCGACATGCGGGATGCCGGGGACCTGGAGCGGTTAATTGGGGAACAGACTCGGTTGATCTGGGCGGAAACCCCAACCAACCCGATGATGAACATTATCGACATTGAGGCGGTCTCCGGACTGGCCCGGACCAGGGGGATCCTGCTGGCGGTGGACAACACTTTTGCCACGCCCTATCTGCAACGTCCGCTGGAGCTCGGCGCCGATATCGTCATGCATTCCGCCACCAAATACCTGGGAGGCCACAGCGATGTGGTTGCAGGCGGCCTGGTGGTGAAGGATCCGGAACTGGCCGCCCGCCTGGCCTTTATCCAGAATGCCAGCGGGGCGGTTTGCGGCCCCATGGACAGTTACCTGGTGCTGCGTGGGATCAAGACACTGCACGTGCGCATGCAACGCCATTGCGAGAACGGGGCGGCAGTAGCCGCCTTCCTGGCCGGTCATCCGGCCGTGGCCGAAGTGCACTGGCCCGGCTTTCCGGATCATCCCAACCACGATGTTGCCAAAAGGCAGATGCGGGATTTCGGGGGGATGATCTCCTTTGCACCCAAAGGAGGGCGCTTTGAGGATGCCGTTGCCATCGTTGAGAAACTTCGGGTCTTTACGCTTGCGGAATCCCTGGGCGGGGTGGAGAGCCTGGCCGGGCACCCGGCAAGCATGACCCACGCCAGCATTCCCAAGGAAGAACGGGAGCGGAGTGGGGTCACCGATGCGCTGATCCGGCTTAGTGTGGGCATTGAGGATGCGGAAGACCTGAAAGCGGACCTGGACCAGGCGTTGGCCGCTGTAAGCCCCTGATTTAGGAATCCGTATTTCAACCCGCCTATTTACGGATCAGATTATCAAATTTTCATTTTGGGGTAGGATGAATTTCGAAAAACATATAATTTTGCGGCATTATTCATAATCCTTTAATCTACAATCTGCGATATGTCCGATATACAAGAAAAAATTGATGGCTTCATGGAGGAGGTCAAAATCCGGAACGGCCATGAACCGGAATTCATCCAGGCTGTTCAGGAGGTAGCCGATACGGTGATCCCCTACATTGCCGAACAGGAGATTTACAGCGGCAAGAATATCCTGTTGCGGATGGTGGAGCCCGAACGCCTCATCTCATTCCGCGTGGCCTGGGTAGACGACCAGGGCGAGATCCACGTAAACCGGGGTTATCGCATCCAGATGAACTCCGCGATCGGCCCGTATAAGGGAGGCCTGCGGTTCCACCCCACGGTGAATGCCAGCATCCTAAAATTCCTGGCATTTGAGCAGGTTTTCAAGAACAGCCTCACCACCCTGCCGATGGGCGGGGGCAAGGGAGGATCCGATTTTGACCCCAAGGGGAAATCCGACGATGAGGTGATGCGTTTCTGCCATGCCTTTATGACGGAGCTTTGCCGCCATATCGGTCCGAATACGGATGTGCCGGCCGGGGATATCGGCGTAGGCGCACGGGAAATTGGTTTCCTGTTCGGGATGTACAAAAAGATCCGCAATGAGTTTACCGGGGTGCTCACCGGAAAGGGCCTTTCCTGGGGCGGCTCCAAGATCCGCCCGGAGGCCACCGGATACGGCACGGTCTACTTTGCGCAGAACATGTTGGAAACCAGAAATGAAAGCATTGAGAATAAAACGGTAGTGGTATCCGGATCCGGGAACGTTGCCCAATATGCCGCAGAAAAGGTCCTGCAACTGGGGGGCCGGGTGGTGACCCTCTCCGATTCCGGCGGGTATATTCACGACCCGGACGGCATTGACGAGGAGAAACTGGCCTGGGTCATGGATCTGAAGAACAACCGCAGGGGCCGTATTTCGGAGTATGCCAAGAAATACCCGAATGCCACTTTCCACAAGGGCGAAACCCCCTGGTCGGTACGCTGCGAAGTGGCCCTGCCCTGTGCCACCCAGAATGAACTCAACGGGGACGATGCCCGCAAACTTATAGAGAACGGGTGCATCTGTGTGGCAGAGGGCGCCAACATGCCTTCCACCCCGGAAGCGGTACACGCCTTCCACGATGCGCGCATGCTGTTTGCGCCCGGTAAGGCATCCAATGCCGGTGGGGTGGCCACCTCAGGTCTGGAGATGTCTCAAAACTCCCTGAGGATCAGCTGGACCCGCGAGGAAGTGGACCAGCGGCTGAAAGGGATCATGTCGGACATCCACGATTCCTGTATTGAATACGGGAAGGAAGACGAGGGATACTGCAATTATGTGAAGGGGGCAAACATTGCCGGATTTGTAAAAGTGGCCGACGCGATGCTCGCCCAGGGAGTGATCTGAAACCGCCCCGGCGGCGCCGGGGCCTTGATGAAAATACCGCTATCTTTGGGCCCTAGCCCGGGGATATGTCAGTAGCAACCAAAGCCGTCGTCCTGTCTTCGCTGCGGTACGGAGACAGCAGCCTGATCGTCCGGGCGTATACCCGGGCGGCCGGTTTGCAGTCCTTTTTGCTGAAGGGGATCCTGAAACAGCAGAAAGGCCGCCTGCGCAGCGCCATGTTCCAGCCGCTCACCCAATTGGAAGTGGTCACCGGCCCTTTGCGTCCCGGCAAACTCGGTTACCTGAAAGAAGCCCGCATATCCGTGCCGTACGCCACCCTGCATACGGACATCCGCAAAAGCACCATTGCCCTTTTCCTGTCTGAAGTGCTTACCGGCTGCATCCGTGAAGAAGAGGCCAACCCGGAGCTGTTCAGCTACCTGGAACATACCCTGCAATGGCTGGATCACCACAGCAACACGGCTAATTTTCATATCCGGTTCCTGCTGGGTCTTTCGCGATACCTGGGCTTTTATCCGGATTGCGAGGCATCCCAGGCCGCGTACTTTGACCTGGCGGAAGGGGCCTTTTGCGCTGCCCAACCGCTCAATCCTGTTATTTCCGGCAAGCCGCTGGAACAATTCCGTGCATTTTTAGGCATAAATTTTGATGCAATAGACCAGGTGAAAATGACGCAAACCGAGCGCCGGGACCTGCTTCGGTTACTGGTCATTTATTACGAGTTGCATGTGCACGGATTCAAAAAACCTAGGTCCTTGACCGTTTTGGATGAAGTTTTTTCCTGACCAACATAAACGCAAGGCCCTCCTGTTCCTTCTGCTGCTGCCCGGGATACTCGCGGCCCAGCAGATCACTGTCTTTGACCGGGAGACCGGGGACCCGGTAACGGATGTGGCCGTGTTCAATGCAGAGCGGACCGTGACCGCCATTACCGACCTGAACGGGCGTTGTGACCTGGGCGGTTTTGATCCGCGCGAGCGCATTTTTTTCCGGCATATCGGCTTTGAGCCGCGCATCCTTCAGAAGTCCGTGATCCTGAAACAAGGCGGGCGATTATACCTGGATATCCGTGCGGAGGAATTGCAGGAAGTCGTGATGTCTGTATCCAAATGGGAACAGCAGCGCCGGGAAGTACCCCAGAAGATCACCACCCTGGACGCCGGTTCCATCGCCTTCGGGAATCCGCAAACCGCCGCGGACCTGTTGCAGCAATCCGGGCAGGTCTTTGTGCAGAAAAGCCAGTATGGCGGGGGCAGCCCAATGATCCGGGGCTTTGCCACCAATCGCGTGCTGCTGTCCGTGGACGGGGTCCGGATGAACAATGCGATATTCCGCGGCGGGAACCTGCAGAACGTGATTTCCATTGACCCGTATACGGTGCGGAGTACCGAGGTGCTGTTTGGGCCGGGCTCGGTGATCTACGGCAGCGACGCCATTGGCGGGGTAATGAATTTTTATACGCGGGATGCCGCTTTCTCTCAGGGCGACTCCCTGCAGGTATCCGGCCGTGCAGCGTACCGTACCGCCACGGCCTCGGGCGAACAAACCGTACACGGGGCATTGAACCTGGGGACGCGTCGTTGGGGATTCCTCTCGAGCCTTACCTATAACCATTTCGGCGACCTGAAAATGGGAAAACACGGGCCGGATTCCTACCTGAGGCCTACTCGGGTGGTCACGGAAGACGGCACCGACCGGCTTGTCCAAAACGCGGATCCGAGGGAACAGGTTCCCAGCGGTTATTCCCAGATGAGTCTGATGCAAAAGATCGCTTACCGCCCGGGGAAGCAATGGGATTTCAAGCTCGGCCTGCATTTTTCCGAAACCTCGGACTACTCCCGGTACGACCGGCTTATCCGGCCAACCTCAGACGGCAGCGGCCTGCGTTCCGCCGAGTGGTATTACGGACCCCAGAAATGGTTCATGGGCAACCTGAGGGTGGCACATACGGGAGGACACCGGTTTTATGAGGGTCTTAAGATCAGCGCCGCATATCAGTTTTTTGAGGAGAGCCGGAACGACCGGGGGTTTAACGATCCCATCCGGTACCGTACCCGGGAACAGGTAGACGCCTATTCCCTGAACCTGGATTTTGAGACACGTCGCTACGGAGGGTTCAGGTTTTACTACGGCCTGCAATATATTGCCAACCGGGTAGGCTCGGATGGTTCGGAGGAAGATATATTCTCCGGCACGATATCCGACGGCCCCTCCCGCTATCCGGACGGCTCGCGCTGGCAGAGCGCCGCGGGCTACTTTAACGGAGCCTATAAGGTCAAGCCGAATTTTACGGTCCTTGCCGGGATGCGCTACAGCCATACCTGGATCCGGGCGGAATTCGACGATGACTACTACGCCTTTCCGTTTCGGGAAGCCAACCTGGATAACGGGGCGTTAACCGGGAGCCTGGGCTTCAGTTGGTTCCCTGGCAAGAACACCCAGATTACGCTGAATGGCGCCACCGGCTTCCGCGCGCCGAACATCGACGATATCGGAAAGATATTCGATTCCGAGCCGGGGTCGGTGGTGGTGCCCAATCCGCAGCTGGAGCCCGAATACGCTTACAATGCCGAGATCGGACTGCGGCAGAATATCCGGGACCGGCTGGTCCTGAAGGCGGCGGCGTACTATACCTACCTGGTGGACGCCCTGGTGCGTCGCGACTTCCTGTTTAACGGGCAGTCCACGATCGTTTACAACGGGGAACCCAGCAATGTTCAGGCCATCCAGAATGCCGCCCGGGCCTATGTTTATGGATTTGAGTTCGGATTCGATGCCAACCTGGGTGCGGACCTGAGCCTTAGGGGCAACATGACCCTTACTGAAGGCACGGAAGAAGATGACGACGGAATGGATAGCCCGGCGCGACATGCGGCTCCCACCTTTGCGGACCTGCACCTGGAGTGGAATGCCTATCCCGTAAAGGCGTCCTTTTTCCTGAACTACAACGGGGAGATCCCCTATGAGGACCTGGCTTTTTCGGAGCGTTCCAAACCCTTTATCTACGAAGCGGATGCGAACGGTAACCCCTATGCGCCGTCCTGGTATACCTTGAATTTCCGTTCCGCCTATACCTTCCGCGGAGACTATCAGCTGAGCCTTGCCCTGGAGAACCTCACCAACCAGCGCTACCGTCCCTATTCCTCAGGGATTGCGGCAGCAGGATTAAACGTGATTGCAGGGCTTAGCCTGAGGTTTTAAAAAAACAAACCCCGGATCCGACAGAGGATCCGGGGTCCCAATTTTCTGCGGTTAATCCGACTACATATCGTCGTTTACCGCGTCTTCGATATCTTCTCCCAGCTGCTCGGCACCTTCCTTGACATCTTCGGCAGCTTCTTCCATGGTATCCATGGCTTTTTCGCCGGCCTCTTCCATCTTGTCCATGGCCTCTTCAGCACCTTCTTTTACATCTTCTGCGGCTTGTTCCAGGTCGTCGCCCATCTGGTCCAGGGCATCTTCGGCCTGCTCGCTGGCCTCTTTAGCCTTGTCTGCGGTTTCCCTGCAGGAAGTTACGCCCAGGGTCAGGGCCGATACAAGCGCCAAACTGATAATTGATCTTTTCATAGGTGTAGTGTTTAGTTATTACCTGTTTAATATACGGGAATCCGAGCTTTTTGGATGTGCGGGAGACCTGTTTTTAGTGTCCTGACAGGTCGGAGATTCCGCCTAAATTCACTAATTTTGCGGACTTTAACGCTAAGAATCCCAGCGCCCGGACGTATGAGTTTCAGAGAATACAAGCAACTGGATTTACCCGGCACGGCAGCCGAGGTACTCGAATTCTGGAAAACCCAACAGGTTTTTGAGAAGAGTATTTCTACCCGCGAGCAGGGCAAACCTTACGTTTTTTACGAGGGACCTCCTTCGGCCAACGGGATGCCAGGGATCCACCACGTCATCGGACGCACCATCAAGGACATCTTTCCGCGCTACAAGACCATGAAGGGTTACCAGGTGAAGCGGAAGGCGGGATGGGATACCCATGGCCTGCCGGTTGAACTGGGCGTGGAAAAGGAACTGGGGATCACCAAGGAGGATATCGGGACCAAGATCTCCATAGAGGAGTACAACGAGGCCTGTAAGAAGGCGGTAATGCGCTATACCGACATCTGGAACGACCTTACGGAGAAGATCGGGTATTGGGTGGATATGGACGACCCGTACATCACCTACAAGCCCAAATATATGGAGACGGTATGGTGGTTATTAAAGCAGATCTACGACAAGGGGTTGCTTTATAAGGGATACACCATTCAACCGTATTCTCCCAAGGCCGGTACCGGGTTGAGTTCCCATGAACTGAACATGCCCGGCACCTATCAGGACGTTACGGACACCACCGTAACGGCCCAGTTCAAGGCTATCCCGGAGTCGTTGCCTGAATTCCTGGCATCTCAAGAGGGGGATATCTACCTGCTGGCCTGGACCACTACGCCCTGGACCCTGCCCTCGAATACGGCCCTCACCGTGGGCCCGGGCATCGATTATGTATTGGTGGAGACCTACAACCAGTATACCTTCCAGCCGGCGAAAGTGATTCTGGCCAAGGCCCTGCTGGAGAAGCAATTCTCCGGTAAATTCCAGGCGGTGGAAGCCGGGGACGAGTGGCCTTCTTTCGGACCGGAAACCAAGAAGGTCCCTTACCGCATCCTCTCGGAGTTCAAAGGCTCCAGGCTCCTCGGGATCCGCTATGAACAACTCCTGGACTATACGCTGCCCTACCAGGGCGCCGAGAATGCCTTCCGGGTGATCGGGGGGGATTTTGTAACCACCGAGGACGGAACGGGGATCGTGCACACCGCTCCCACCTTCGGGGCGGACGACATGCAGGTGGCACAGGCCGCTGATCCGCCCGTACCGCCCATGCTGGTGTTGGACGAAAACGGGAATCCCGTGCCGCTGGTAGACCTGCAGGGCAGGTTCAGGCCCGAAATGGGTCCGCTGGCGGGGAAATTCGTCAAGAACGAATACTACGATGACGGCACCGTCCCGGAACGCTCCGTGGACGTTGAGATCGCCATTAAGCTGAAAGAAGAGAACAAGGCCTTTAAGGTTGAGAAGTATACGCACAGCTACCCGAATTGCTGGCGTACGGACAAGCCGGTACTGTATTATCCGTTGGATTCCTGGTTTATCAAGATCACCGAAGTGCGGGACCGCATGTACGAACTCAACCAACAGATCAACTGGAAGCCGGCCTCCACGGGCGAAGGCCGTTTCGGGAACTGGCTGGCCTCGGCCAACGACTGGAACCTGTCCCGCTCCCGCTTCTGGGGCATCCCGCTCCCCATTTGGCGGACGGAGGATAAGAAGGAAGAGCGCATCATCGGCTCGGTGGCCGAACTCAAGGAGGCCATGGCTGCCTCGGTCGCCGCAGGGTTCATGGAACGGGACCTGTTTGAGGATTTTAAGGCGGGTGATATGTCCGAGTCCAATTACGACCTCATCGACCTGCACAAGAATACCGTAGACCGGATCGTGCTGGTAAGCCCCTCCGGGAAACCCATGCAACGGGAAAGCGATCTGATCGACGTTTGGTTCGACAGCGGCTCCATGCCCTATGCACAGTGGCATTACCCCTTTGAGAACCGGGATCTCATCGATACCGGCGCGTATTTCCCGGCGGATTTCATCGCCGAAGGCGTGGATCAGACGCGCGGCTGGTTTTATACCCTTCACGCGATCGGGACGCTCGTTTTCGATTCTGTGGCCTACCGGAATGTAGTCTCCAACGGCCTGGTCCTGGACAAGGACGGCAAGAAGATGTCGAAGCGCCTCGGGAATGCCGTGGACCCGTTTGCCACCATCCAGACCCATGGGGCGGATGCCGTGCGCTGGTACCTGATTTCCAATGCCAATCCCTGGGATAACCTGAAGTTCGATATGGAGGGCGTGATCGAGGTGAAGCGGAAGTTCTTCGGTACCCTGTACAATACCTATTCCTTCTTCTCGCTTTACGCCAACATCGACGGTTTTGATCACAGCGAGCCGGATGTGCCCCTCAGCGAACGGCCGGAAATCGACCGCTGGATCCTTTCCGAACTGAACAGCCTGATCGGCAGGGTGGACGAGGCCTATGACAGCTATGAGCCGACGCGTGCCGCACGTGCCATCTCCGATTTTGTGCAGGAGCACCTGAGCAACTGGTATGTGCGCCTCTGCCGGCGCCGGTTCTGGAAAGGGGAATACGGCCCCGATAAAGTAGCCGCGTACCAGACCCTTTATGAGTGCCTGAAGCGGGTGGCGCAGCTTTCAGCTCCCATCGCGCCCTTCTTTATGGACCGCCTGTATGGCGACCTGATGGCGGGGGCCGGGGCAGGTGAACACCCGAGCGTGCACCTTTCCGATTTCCCTGAAGCGAGTACCGATTGGATCGACCGGCCGCTGGAAGAGCGGATGGAAATGGCGC
>JBNKHB010000063.1:0-11814 GCA_050290125.1 Robiginitalea sp. | reverse complement strand
CGGGAACTGGGGCTGGTGAATGCCGCCTGAACCTCCCACACTGGCCAATGTGGCCCTGGCCTTTCCAAACTACTTACTCCCTTCCGTTTATCGTCGAATTCCTATCTTTATCGAAAGAAAGGCATGTATTTCCAAAGGAGGTAGGGTATTTCGTCAATAAGTTGTTATAAAGGCAATAAAGGACAAGGCCGTGAAAGAAAATTACCTGGCAAAATGGTTGAATAACGAGCTCTCCGAGGAGGACTTGCAGGCGTTCCGGGACACCCCGGAATATAAGACCTACGAGCGTATCGCTTCGGTGTCTCAGCGGCTTGAAGGCCCCGCCTTCGATGCCGATGCGGCACTGGCGCGCCTTAAGGAAAGCCGTACCCCGGCAGGGGGCAAAGTGGTCCGGATGCGGCCGCTTGGCCGCTGGATTGGGGCAGCCGCCGCCGTGGTCCTTATGCTGGGCGCCGCTACATTCTACCTGGCTTCCCGCGCGGACACGGTGGAAGCAGGTTATGCGCAGCGTCAGGAAGTCCAACTCCCGGACGCTTCCGAAGTGTTCCTGAATGCAGGTACCGAGCTTAGCTACCGCGGCGATCGATGGGATCAGCAGCGGAGCGTTGAATTGCAGGGAGAGGCCTTTTTTAAAGTGGCCAAGGGCGAGACCTTTACCGTCGAGACCGGTTCTGGTTCCGTTACCGTCCTGGGTACCCAGTTTAACGTACTGCAGCGTGGCGACATCTTTGTGGTAAGCTGTTACGAGGGACTGGTACGGGTAGACGCGCAGGGAACTTCCGTGGAATTGCCCGCAGGTACCTCTTACCGCCTGGTAGGCGGGCAGGGCCAGAAAACCGAAATCGCTCCCGCCGATGGTCCGTCCTGGATGCAAAGCGAAAGCACCTTCAATTCCATGCCGCTTTCTTTTGTGCTGGAAGAATTCCAACGGCAATACGACATGGAGGTGGAAACCCGTCAGGTAAATACTTCTCAAACATTTACCGGCACCTTCAGCAACACGAATATGAATTTGGCGTTAGAAAGTATAAGTGCCCCCTTTCAGCTTACTTTTGAAGTAAAAGGGAACAAAGTACTTTTATATGCCGAGAAAGCTCCCTAAGGCGCGCCGTTTCCGGCACCTCCTGATCTTGTTTGCAAGTATCTCAGCCCTGGCCCAGCAACCCGGATTGCAGGAGCAGCGGCTAGAGGTTATTGCATTATTGCAGCTTATGGAGCAGCGGGAGGAAGTAAAGTTCTCCTTTGTGGACGACGACCTGGCCGGGATGCAGGTGGTACTCAACCCTGCCCTTCCGCTGGAGGCCGTGCTGGACGAGATACGGCAGCAAACCCAACTGGACATCCGAAAACTGGACGGACGCTATTATACCGTAGCCAAAAGCGCGTTAGTTTCCGTCTGCGCCCGCATTCTGGATAATTATGAGCGCAATACCCTATCCGGTGCCACGGTAGAAGTACTGGGAAGCAGCCTGGGTACGGTAACCGGACCGGACGGCAGTTTTCGACTGCAGGATATTCCGCGAAAGGCGGTTATCAGTATCCGGCACATCGGATACCAGCCCTTTTACATTGCCGCAGACCAATTGGTTCGGCAGAACCCCTGTTCCGAACTTTTGCTGCGCGTGCGCTATCAGCAGCTCGATGAAATCACGGTCTATAAATTCCTGACCACCGGCCTGAGCAAAGAACCGGATGGCAGCATCCTGATGAACGTTACCGACTTTGGGTTGTTGCCCGGGCTTACGGAGCCGGATGTCCTTCAAACGATCCAGGCCCTCCCTGGTATTAAGAGTATCGACGAGACGGTTTCGGATATCAATATCCGTGGTGGCACTAACGACCAGAACCTGTTGCTATGGGACGGGATCAAGATGTACCAGTCCGGGCATTTCTTCGGGCTGATCTCAGCGTTCAACCCGTACCTGACCACCGATGTGGAGATCATTAAGAATGGGGCCAGCGCCCGCTACGGGGATGGGCTGAGCGGCATCATCAGCATGAAGACGCATGACCAGGTAGAGCGCACCTATTTCGGAGGGGCCGGGGTAAACCTCATCAGCGGGGACCTCTACGCCCACCTGCCGCTCTCGGATCGATTGGCCTTCCAGTTTTCGGCGCGGCGATCGGTCACCGATTTTTTAAATACCCCCACTTACACCAACTTTTCGGACCGGGCATTCCAGGATACCCAGGTTACCGGGCCCGGAGGGCAGAATACAGACCGCTTCCTGAGCCGGGACGAGAATTTCTACTTCTACGATTTCAGCGGCAAAGTGCTTTACGACTGGAGGGATAACCACCAACTGCGGCTTAATTTTCTCTATATCCGCAATAACCTGTTCTATTCGGAGGTGCTGGCCGCGGACAACAGCACCAACCGTTCCGATCTGGATCAATCGAATTTTGCCCTGGGCGCCCGGGTCAGCAGCCAGTGGACGGATGCCCTGAAGTCGGAGGTCCAGGCGTATTACACCCAGTACGACCTGGACTCCTTTTACGAAACGGAAGCCAGCGGTCAAACCCTGGTGCAGGTGAACCAGGTGGCGGAAAGTGCGCTGAAGGCGCGGCTGGAATACGAGCCCGATGACCTGCAGGTATGGTCCGGGGGTTACCAATTCCTGGAAACCGGGATCACCAATACTTCGGACGTGAACCAGCCTGTCTACTTCAGCGACGTGAAGGATATCCTCTATACCCATGCCCTCTTTGGCGAATGGCAGTACCGCGGGCCCGAACGCCGTTTTCAGGGCAGGGCCGGACTGCGTCTCAACTACCTGACCAACCCCGGGGATTTTGAGCTTATCCTGCTGGAACCCCGCCTGAGCCTGCACTACAAACTACTCCCGCATATGTACCTGGAAGCCCTGGGCGAGTTCAAGAACCAGGCGAGCCTGCAAAAGGTAGACCTGGAACAGAATTTCCTCGGCATTGAAAAGCGGCGCTGGATCCTGGCCGATGAGCAGATGCTGCCCGTGGTCACCAGCCGCCAGGGTTCCCTGGGCCTCCATTACGACCGGGGTAACTGGCTGGCCAGCCTGGAGGGCTTTTACAAGGAAGTGGACGGCATCAATACGGATACCCAGGGCTTTCAGAACGAATACCAGTTCAACGGGGAGATCGGCAAGTACTGGATCTACGGGTTTGAAAGCCTCCTGAACTTTAAGACCGAGACCCTGAGCAGCTGGCTGGGCTATACCTGGAACCGAAACCGCTTCCGTTTCCCCGACCTGGACCCTTCGGTCTTCCCGAATAACCTGGACATCCGGCACTCGATAAGTTTCGGGCTTCAATATGCGCTGGAGGACCTGAAACTGGGGATCGGGTTGAATTACCGGACCGGACGTCCCTTTACGGAACCCCAGCCTCCCCCCAACGATATAGACACCAGCGTATTCCCAAACCGCGTCAATTTCTCAGCACCCAACAGCAGCCGTCTGCCCGAGTACTTCAGGGCCGACGCCTCGGCAATGTATTCCTTTAAACTCTCGGAAACGGTAAGCGCCTCTGCCGGCGCCTCGATCCTGAACCTCACGGACCGCCTCAACATCCTCAATACCTATTACCGGCTGAATGCACAGAATGAGGTGGAAACCGTTGAAAGCGTCTCCCTGGGCCTGACCCCCAACCTGAGCTTCCGGGTACAATTCTAGGATTACCGGTTGCCGGCCACCCCCGAATACCCTATTTTTAAGACCCAACCACTGCACCCTGTACCGGGTGCGTAAACACGTACAGACCCATGCTCACTTTGCTTCGCAGAATGCGCCGGCAACTGGCAGGCGAAAAACAATTGGGGCCTTATCTGCTCTATGCGGCCGGAGAAGTATTCCTGATCGTTATCGGGATCCTGATCGCCCTGGCGATCGACGGCTGGAACCAACGGCGGCAGGAAGCTCAGCGGGAGGCCTTCTACTTATCGGGGCTACAAAGTGAATTCCATGCCAGCCTGGTTAAACTGGATACGCTGATTGCGGTAAACCGCAAAACTTATCACACTTCCCAGGAACTGCTGACAGGCATTGCAAGGGCCCGCGACCGCAGGGACGAAGTGGAGTTGTCGCGCATGCTCATTGAGGCCCTGTCCTACGAAATCGCCTATAACCCCAACAACTCGCTCCTGACAGAAATGATGAACTCCGGAAGGCTGCAGACCTTATCCGACCCCGAATTGCGCCAGCATCTTACCTCCTGGGAATCATTCGTAGAAAGCGTGAACCGCCAGGAAGCCAACCTGAGGAATATCCGGGAACGCGCCATGGACATTTTACTCGGGCCGGAAGGAAGCATCCTAACCGTCATGCAGGATGCGGGAATTGCATCCGATTATGTGGGTGATGGGGTAACGGAGAGGGATCACAGCAATCTGCCGCTGCTCAAATCCATGGAATTCGAGAACAGGCTTCTCTTGTTCCTGGCAACCGCCGAGGGTACGGAATCTAATTTTTATATGCCGCTGCGCCTTGAAATCCTGAGGATACAGGAACGGATCGACGCCAGCCTGGAGGATTAAAGGGATTACATCCGCTCCGGCGCCGCAATCCCGAGCAGGGCCAGGGCGTCGCGCACCACTTCACCGGTTTTCTTCGTGAGCTGGACCCGGAATACTTTTTGCGCTTCATCCTCTTCACCCAGGATGGAAACCTGCTGGTAAAGCGAGTTGAAGTCCTTCACCAGGTCAAAGACATAGTTGGCCACCAGGGCAGGGCTCAGTTGCTCGGCCGCCTCACGGACCACCTTCGGGAATTCAAGCAAATCCTTCAGCAATTGCTTGTCCTTTTCGTGCAAGGCCACCAGGCCCAATCCGGTGGACGGCCTGTTGGTTTCAAAATCGGATTTGCGCAGGATGGACTGGATGCGCGCGTAGGTATACTGGATGAACGGTCCGGTATTGCCCTGGAAGTCCACGGATTCCTCAGGGTCAAAAAGCATCCGTTTTTTGGGGTCCACCTTCAGGATATAATACTTGAGGGCGCCCAACCCGATCTGGTGGAACAGCGTTTCCTTTTCCTCCTCGGAGAAGCCTTCCAGCTTGCCCAGCTCCAGGGAGATGCCTTTGGCCGTTGCGTCCATCTCGCTCATCAGGTCATCTGCGTCCACCACCGTGCCCTCGCGACTCTTCATCTTGCCACTGGGCAGGTCTACCATCCCGTAACTCAGGTGGTACAGGTGTTCCGCCCAGTCGTAACCCAATTTCTTAAGGATCAGGAACAGCACCTTAAAGTGGTAATCCTGTTCGTTGCCCACGGTATAGACCATCCCGTTGATATCCGGGTAATCCCGCACCCGCTGGATGGCCGTACCGATGTCCTGCGTCATGTAGACCGCCGTACCGTCCGAGCGCAACACGATCTTTTCGTCCAGGCCCTCGTCGGTCAGGTCAATCCAGACGCTGCCGTCATCCTTGCGGTAGAAAACCCCCTTTTCCAGGCCATCCGCCACCACATCCTTGCCCAGCAGGTACGTATCGCTTTCGTAGTAGAGCTTGTCGAAATCCACGCCCAGCTCCCGGTAAGTCTGTTCAAAGCCTTCATAGACCCAGCCGTTCATGCGCTTCCAGAGCGAAACTACCTCCGGGTCACCGGCCTCCCAGCGGCGGAGCAATTCCTGCGCCTCCTTCAGGATGGGCGCTTCCGCTGCGGCCTGTTTCTCATCCATTCCGCCCGCCATAAGCTCCTGCATCTCGGCTTTATAGGCCTTGTCAAAGGCCACGTAATAGTTGCCCACCAACTTATCCCCCTTGAGTCCGGTACTTTCCGGAGTGGCTCCGTCCCCGAACCGCTGCCAGGCGAGCATGCTTTTACAGATATGGATCCCCCGGTCGTTGATGATCTGAGCCTTGTACACCTTTCGGCCTGAAGCCTTCAGGATCTCGGCAACGGACCAACCGAGCAGGTTGTTGCGGATATGGCCCAGGTGCAGGGGTTTATTGGTATTGGGGGACGAGTATTCCACCATCACCGCGCCGGGTTGCAGCTCCTTGCAGTACCCGAAATGCTCCTCCCGGCGGATGTCCTCAAAGGTTTCCACATACCAGTTATCCGAGATCACCAGGTTCAGGAATCCTTTAATGACATTAAAGCCGCTAACCTCATCCAGCTGCGCCTCCAAAACCTCCCCGATAGCCTGCCCGATAGCCGCAGGATTGCCTTTGAGCTGCTTTAACATGGGAAAGATCACCACAGTGATATCCCCCTCGAAATCCTTACGGGTAGGCTGGAGTTCCACGCGGTCCAGACGGGTATTGAACCGCTCGGACACCGCCCGGAGCACGCTTTCAGTGATGCGATTTTCCAGAGACATAATTTCGTGTTACAGGGGGCAAAACTACGGAATTCCGGGCGTATTATCGCCAGGCCTCCCGGCGTTTCGAACCCTGCGGTAAATTGGTTATTTTTAAATAAAAATCAAAAGATGCTATGGCCCATCCCAAGCGCGCCACCCCGGTAGATGCTCGTTAACGTAAGCTATAACAATGCCAAATTGGATCGCCAGATCGACGCCCTGGTGGGGAAACCCTTCAGCCTGAGGACGCGCTGGGCCATGAACGGCATTGGTTCTCCCAAACTGATCATCCGCCAGACCAGTGCGGAAATCCGAAACTTGTTGCTGCTGGACAACAACAGGGATACCTGTAATATCGAACTGCGGCCGAAGGGGATTATCCTGAGGTTCCGGTCCCTGCTGGAAACCTACGCCCTGGTCATCCCGTATTACAAACTTTCCCTCTATAAGGGGGATCTGGGGGTGTACACGGTGCATATGGACCACCACTTTGTAAGAGTGGAGGCGGATACCAAGGCGGTACAGCGCTTTTTTGTCAAACTCCTGGGCCAGAAGGCGGAGAACCATCCGCCCGGACCCGAAACCGAGCACCCGTGAAACCCGTTGGAAGCCCTTATTCATGAAGATCCTGCTAACCGGAGCGAACGGGTATATCGGGATGCGCCTGCTGCCGCAGCTGCTACAGGAAGGGCATGAGGTGGTATGCGCCGTGCGCGACCAGTCGCGGTTGTCCGTAGATGCCGAGACCAGAGGCAAACTGGAGGTGGTGGAAGTGGATTTCCTGGAAGAACCGGAACCCGAACGCCTGCCGAAGGATATAGACGCAGCCTATTACCTGATCCATTCCATGAGCTCCTCCACCCGCGATTTCGATGAGCGGGAGGCGCGTTCGGCCCGGAACTTCAACACCTATATGTCCCATGCAAGACCCCGGCAGGTGATCTACCTAAGCGGGATCGTTAATGAGGACAAATTATCCAAACACCTGGCTTCCCGTAAAAACGTGGAGGACATCCTTTATCAGGGCGGATATCCGCTTACGGTACTGAGGGCCGGCATTATTGTAGGTTCAGGCAGCTCTTCTTTTGAGATCATCCGGGACCTGTGCGAAAAACTGCCTGTGATGATCACGCCCAAATGGGTGCTTACCCGCACCCAGCCCATCGCCATCCGCGACGTGATCCGGTTCCTTTCCGGCGTACTCGGGCACCCGGATACCCTAAACCAATCCTTCGATATCGGCGGGCCCGACGTGATTACCTACCGGGACATGCTCAAGATCTATTCCGAGGTGCGGGGCATACGCAACTGGATCGCTACCGTTCCGGTCATGACCCCCAAACTTTCCTCATACTGGCTATATTTTGTCACCTCAACCTCTTACAAGCTGGCCATGAACCTGGTGGACAGCATGAAGGTGGACGTGGTGGCTGCGGATAACCGCCTGGAACAGCTACTGGGGATTCAAACGCATACCTACCGGGAGGCCATCTCTATGGCCTTCCGCAAGATCGAACAGAACCTGGTGGTGAGCAGCTGGAAGGACAGTATGGTCAGCGGCCGTTTTGACGAGCGCCTGGAGCAGTACATCCAGGTACCCAGGTACGGGGTCCTTACCGATCATCAGCAAATGCCGGTTACCGACCGGGAGGCGGTGCTGGACAATATCTGGAGGATCGGGGGGCAACAGGGCTGGTATTACATGAACTGGCTTTGGAGGATCCGGGGCTTGCTGGACAAACTGGGCGGCGGCGTGGGGCTGCGACGCGGGCGCACCCACCCCGATAAGATCTTTGCCGGGGATTCCCTGGATTTCTGGCGGGTACTGCTGGCCGACCGCAAACGCGGAAGGCTGCTGCTGTTCGCGGAAATGAAGCTGCCCGGCGAGGCCTGGCTGGAATTCCGGATCGATTCCGCTGACGTGCTGCATCAAGTGGCAACTTTCCGGCCGCGCGGCCTCCGGGGCCGGCTCTACTGGTACAGCATCCTTCCCTTCCATTACTTTATCTTTAAAGGGATGATCCGGAACATTGTAAATACGCGCTGAGATCAAACGCCTTCGCACATTCTACCGCGACCAGCCCGTGCTGTGCTGGTCCCTGTTCATTCTGGCATTGCTCAGCCTGCCCGCCTTTGTGGCTACCGGGCCGGTCTATGAAAGCATAGAGGCCGCTTCGCTCTGGGTGCGCAACCGCTTTGGCCCCTTTTACCTGTGGACCGGACTGGGTTGCGTCATTGCCGCCCTGGTCATTGCCATCTCACCCCTGGGCGCGATCCGGTTGGGAGCCGCCGGAGAGAAACCGGCGCATTCGCTGTGGGCCTGGACCGCCATGTTGTACAGTGCGGGCATGGGTGCAGGCATCCTGCTCAGGGCAGTACAGGAGCCGGTCTACTTCAGCCAGCACCCCCCCTACCCGAGCTCGATGGATCCCAACGTGCTGGCCCTGGAATACACCTTTTATCAATGGGGCCTGACCCCATGGGCGTTTTACGGCATCTTTGCGATGGCTGTGGGCTATGGCATTTTCGTTCGCAACCGCCCGGTTCGCATCAGCGAGACCGTATCTCATCGGATCCGGTCCAAAAGTGCGCTGGCCACGATCGACATACTCACCATCCTGACAACGGTTTTCGGGCTTGTAGCTGCGGTGGGCCTCGGTACGGCTCAAATCGGAGGAGGCCTGGACTTCCTGTCCGGATGGGGGGATCATCTGGGCAGCCAGCTCGCCATAGCCAGCCTGATCTCGGCCCTGGCCCTCTACTCCGCATGGAGGGGGTTGGACAGGGGTATCAAACTCCTGTCCAAGGTAAATTTGCTAGGGGCACTGGGCCTCCTGGCCATCGTAGTGCTGGCTGGCGACATTCCCGCTATCCTGGGCCTGTTCTTCAGGGCAGGGGGCACCTATCTCCGGGACCTTTTACCCATGAGCCTGGCGCTGGGGCCTTTTGATCCGGGAGAAGCTTTCCTGACGGACTGGACCTATTACTACTGGGCGTTCTGGTTGGCATGGGCACCGTTCACCGGCATCTTTATCGCCCGGATCAGCCGGGGGCGAAGCATCCGGCAACTGTTGCTGGGCGTATTGATCCTGCCTTCACTGGGCACGTTCCTGTGGTTTTCCGCCTTTGGCCAGTCTGCCTTTGCGCAAATTGACGCCTGGGGCGGGTATGCCGGGGAGTTCTCGGACGTATTCAGCTCCATTTTTGTATTCCTTTCCGCCTTTCCGGCGTCCGGCGGCCTGAATGTGCTGGCCATCCTGCTGCTGGTGGGATTTCTGGTTACTTCGGTGGATTCTGCCATTTACGTCCTCAGTATGTTCACCGACGGGGGGCGGCAGGATCCGGGCCGGCGCCACCGGCTGCTCTGGGGCGTCTTCCTGTGGATCGCCACCCTCGCGATCCTGCTGTTGGGCAATGCCCGTGCGGATATCGACGTCCTCTCAGCGGCCCAGAAACTCCTGATTATCACCTCGCTTCCCTTTACACTTTTTCTGGTTTCCATGAGTCTGCTGTTCCTGCTGGACAGGCTTAACGGTGAATCCGGCAAACCTAAGGCCAAGGATGTACCTCCGGACTAAGGGGCAACCTTTTCCGCAAAGCGCATCTGAATAATATCGCCCCAATCACCATAATATGAAACAAGTTCAGGGAATCACCGGCCTGCTGATCATTGCCGGCCTCGCGCTGACCACAGCGTCCTGCTCAAGCGACGATTTTGATACGGACGGCTTTCTGGCCATCTCCGAACCTATGGTCTATGCCACCGTTCAGCCTGGCGAGGACTTCGACTATTATGAATTCCGCCAGGGATTTTGCGGGAGCCCAGTGGAGTATACGGCCTTGTTCTCATCCGGCGCACCCTGCGGGGAAGCTCCGGATCCGACGGGTTGCATGGAACAACTGGCCCAGACAACACCGGCGCAAAGCGGGTATGACATAGGATGCCTGCCTGCCTGTTGCGACGATTACGCAGTTACCGAAAACGACGGAGACATAGGCCTGGTGGATACGGTGGACGATTTGCGGGATTTCCTGGGTCCGGTGGATTCCATCAGCGATGCGCTGATCCTGGTGGATGCCAACGGCTACTATTTTGCTTACGACGATGTGGCGCGGAGCGCCATCCGGGGCGAAGGAGACGGTTACCGGGTCATCGCGCTACGGCTGGTATCGTACTGCGCCCCGGTAACGGTAAACAAATATTTGCTGCATGTATCCCGCGATGGTACCATCCGGGTCCTCGGCGAAACAGAAGATTCCAGGGCTGAAAATGCGTGCATCTGACCGGCATCCCGGGCTAAGGTCCAAACGCAGGCCAAAAAGCGGTGATTAATCCCTTCGCGGCAGGAAGATTTCCGCCATCATACACCGCGCACTCCCGCCCCCGCAGGTTTCTATGGTGTCCAACGGGCTGGATACGATACGCGAGCTCTTTTCGAGAACGGCCAGTTGATCCGGCCTCAGGGATTGATGTGCCGATTGGCTCATGACCAGCAGGCGTTCCCCGTCCCGGCCCAATAGCTGTAGCATATTCCCGGCAAAGGCGTGCATCTGCGCTTCGGTGATCGGCACGATTTCCTTCCCGCTGCGCCGGAGGTGATCCGTTACCAGCTTCCGTTCTTTTTTATCGTCGATGGCATCCAGGCAGATCACCGCGAAGCTCTCCGCCAGGCACATCATCACATTGGTGTGGTAAATGGGCATCCGTTTGCCATCCACTGACTGGTTGGCGGTAAAGAGGATCGGGTCTACCTCAAATTCCTCGCAAAATTCGATGAACAAGCGCTCATCCGCACGGTCGGACAGGGCGCAATAGGCCTTCTGGTGCGTGCGGTCCATCACGATGCTGCCCGTGCCCTCCAGAAAAATCCCGTCATTCTCGGCAGAGGTATAGTCCAGCACCTGCCGGATCAGGAAACCTTCCTCTTCCAGGAGGTCCAGCAGGTCCTCGCGACGCTCCTTCCTCCGGTTCTCAGCATACATGGGATAGATGACCACGGTGCCGCTGCTGTGGAAGGAGATCCAGTTGTTGGGAAAAATGGAATCCGGGGTGTCCGTTTCCCTGCGGTCGTCCACCACGATTACATGAACGCCTGCATCGCGGAGCACGCCTGCAAAGGCGTCGAATTCCGCCTGGGCCCGGCGGTTGATCTCCGCGTTTGCGATATCCAGGTCCTCCTGGAAAAAGTTGTTCACGGCGGTTTGCTCGTTCATCCGGAAGTTCACCGGACGGATCATAAGGATGGTATCCGTTATCTGCATGGGGGCTAGGTTACAGCTGCTGTAAAATTAGGTATTTCCCCCAAGGATTTGTAACAAAAGCGAGAGCCTCCTATCTTTAAATTCCAAGCGTTGGGAAGCATGTGGCGCAAGTATCTGGGCAAATACAACGACATCCTACTGGGCCTGGTACTGATCCCGGTCATCAATACGATCAACTACCACCTTACCTATGCGGTAATCCGCTGGGATTGGTATACCGCGGCTACCTACAGTATCGATACCGTATCGGGCTATATCTCCTGGTGGATC
>JBNKHB010000062.1:3678-11850 GCA_050290125.1 Robiginitalea sp. | reverse complement strand
GGATTGCTCTTTTGCGCGATTTTTGGTACTTTTAAGATCGTGCATCTGCAATGAGGGACATCACCTTACATATCAACAAAAAGGAATATCGGGTCGACAAGGTATCCGAAGACGTCAGCTTGCTATGGGTACTGCGTGAGCGGCTTGGATTGACCGGGACCAAATACGGCTGCGGGATCGCCCAGTGCGGCTCCTGCACGGTACATTTGAACGGGGTGGCTACGCGCGCCTGCATGCTGCCGGTATCGGCGGTGGGCAGCCAGGAGGTAACCACCATCGAGGGGCTCTCCGAGAACGGCGACCACCCGGTACAGAAAGCCTGGCTGGAGGTGGACGTGCCCCAGTGCGGGTACTGCCAGGCCGGACAGATCATGTCCGCGGCAGCCCTGCTGAAGAACAACCCCAATCCCAGCGACGAGGAGATCGAAGGGGCGATGAACGGCAACATCTGCCGCTGCGGCACCTACCTGCGTATCAAGAAAGCCATCAAGATGGCTGCCGATACCCAAAGCTCATAACCCAATCCGGGGCAAGCATCTATACTGACTAAAGAACACATCATGACACTGGTAAAAACACGAATCGGAAGGCGTGCCTTCATACGAAATACGAGCCTGGCCGGGGGAGGCCTGGTCCTGGGCTTCAGCTGGCTGAATTCCTGCAAGCCGGAACAGGCGGCCGAAGTGGCCGCATTGGAGATGCCCGACGAATGGTTCGAAATGAACGGCTTCATCAAGATCGGGGACAACGGCGTGGTCACGCTCATGTCACCCAACCCGGAAATCGGCCAAAACGTTAGAACCTCCATGCCCATGATCGTAGCCGACGAATTGGACATCGACTGGAATCAGGTGATCGTGGAGCAAGCACCGCTCAATACGGATATCTATACCTGGCAGGTAGCGGGGGGCAGCATGTCCATCATGAACGCCTGGCCCGGCCTTCGAATGGCGGGAGCCACCGCCCGGCATATGCTGAAAGAAGCGGCTGCACAGGCCTGGGGCGTGCCGGCGGCGGAAATTACGGCCGCGGTCGGGGTACTTACCCATGAAGCCAGCGGCAATTCAGCCGGATACGGCGAGATGGCCTCCGCGGCTTCCCAATTGGAAGTACCCGAGGAAGTAGAACTGAAAGAGCGCTCCGAATTTACCATCATCGGCACCCCCCGATTGAATGTGGACGGCAAGAAGATCGCTACCGGACAACCGCTCTTCGGCCTGGATGTACAAAGGGAAGGAATGCTGATCGCCACGCTGGTCCACCCGCCCGCCTTTGGGATGAAGCTGAAATCCTTTGACGGGGAAGCAGCTAAAAGCATGCCCGGGGTCCGGGATGTCTTCTCCATCAAGCTCTTTGACGAGGACTACAAGCGCAGCGCTTTCCACCACACCGCCCATAATGAATTGGTAGTGGTGGTAGCCGAGACCACCTGGCAGGCCATGGAAGCCAAAAAGGCCGTGCGCGTGGAATGGGAGCCGGCTGCGGATGTCGGTGTGCCCATGACTACGTTCTGGGGTACGGATATCACCATGAAGCACCCGGCCGGAAAAGAAGGCACTGCAGCCCATTGGGAACGCATGCAGGAACTGAATGCCCGTCCCGGAAGGGTGGTCCGCAGGGACGGCGACCCGGAAGCGGCATTTAAGGCGGCAGCCACCGTCATCGAGCGCAGCTATAGCTGCCCGTTCCTGGCGCACAACACCATGGAGCCGATGAACTTTTTCGCCCATGTAACCGCAGACCACGCCGAGTTGCTGGGTCCCACCCAGACCCCAGAGTGGATGGAGCCCGCCATTGCGGAGGTCACAGGCCTGCCGCTGGAAAAGATCGATATTATGATGACCCGGCAGGGCGGCGGTTTCGGCCGGCGGCTGTACGGGCATTTTATGGTGGAAGCCGCGATCATTTCCAAGAAGATCAACGCCCCGGTCAAACTGGTGTATACCCGTGAAGACGACATGTCTCAGGGCACCTACCGTCCCACCTATTACGCCACCTACCGGGCGGCGTTGGATGCGGACAATAACCTGACCGCCCTGCACGTCAAGGCTGGGGGTATCCCGGAGAGCCCGCTCTTTGCCAACCGCTTCCCGGCAGGGGCGCTGGACAATTACCTGGCGGAGGACTGGACGGAAGAAACGAATATTACTACAGGGGCATTCCGAGCTCCGCAATCAAATTTTATCGCCGGGGCTGAACAGTCGTTTCTTGATGAGGTTGCTGAAGCCACCGGGCAGGACCCGATCCAGATGCGGCTGGACCTGCTCAAGCGGGCCCTGGAAAATCCGGTAGGGGAAGAAAACGACTATGACGCAGCCCGCTATGCCGGCGTACTTGAACTGGTGCGTGAGAAAGCCAATTGGGGCCAGGCCAGCGAGGGACGCCACCGCGGTATTTCCGCTTACTTCTGCCACAACAGCTACGTAGCCCAGGTGCTGGATATCGTTATGGAGAACAACCAGCCGAAGATCGACCGCGTATGCGTAGCCATCGATTGCGGCATTGTGGTGAACCCGATTGCAGCTACCAATATGGCGGAAGGCGGGACTGTGGACGGCATCGGCCAGGCCATGTACAGCGCCATGACCTTCCGGGAAGGCGCACCGGAGCAGACCAACTTTGACCGGTATCGCCTGATCCGGCATACGGAGGCCCCACGCAACATCGACGTGCATTTTGTGGATAACGGCATAGACCCCACCGGCCTTGGCGAACCTCCGTTCCCGCCGGTCATGGGGGCCCTGGCCAACGCCCTTTACAAGGCCACCGGCCGAAGGGTATACCATCAGCCGTTTATCAACGACAGGCCGCCACTCGTTGGGTAGACCGGACGTTTAAGTCAATCGATTATCAAAAGGCCTTCGGGCCTTTTGTCTTTTGTAACTTTATATTCCCGATTTAGAGACCGACCTATGGACCAGGAAATCCTGAATACGATCGATGCCTCCGTCCTCTGCTGGCTGGCAACAGCAGATGCGGACGGGATGCCCAATGTCTCTCCGAAAGAGGTGTTCTGCGCACATGAGGGCTACCTGGCCATCGCCCAGATCGCCTCCCCGGGCTCGGTACGGAACATCCGGGCTAATCCCCTGGTTTCTGTGAGTTTTATCGACGTATTCGTACAGAAGGGATATAAACTCAAAGGGAAAGCCAGCATCCTGGAACCCGGGGATGCGGATTATGAGCCCTGTGCCGGAAAACTGCGCGAGATCGCAGGCCCCAAATTCCCATTCCGCCAGGTGATCCGGGTGGAGGTGATGGAATCCGAGCCCATTGTCGCTCCCAGCTACCGGTTCTTTTGGGAAACCACGGAGGCGGAACAGGTGCGAGCGGCCCTGAACACCTACCGCGTAAAGGAGTTGCTGCCTCCGGAGGAATTTTCAGCCTCCTTTGCCCAGGAATTCACGGAAAGCGCAACCAAACTGTTCCGGTATTACAAGAACCTGGGCGACGGGACGTTTGGGCAACTGGAGGATGCCGAACTGTTCCATAAAGCCTCGGAACACGATAACAGCATTGCGAACATCGTCTTCCACCTTTCGGGCAATATGCGTTCCCGCTGGACCGATTTCCTGACCACGGATGGGGAGAAGGAGTTCCGCGACCGGGATCGGGAATTCGAAGACGTGCTGGAGACCCGGGCCGCCATGCTGGAAGCCTGGAACGCCGGCTGGGAATGTGTCTTCAATGCCCTTGAACAGGTAACCCCTTCCAATTTCCATACGGTAGTCTATATCCGGAACCAGGGACACAGCGTGCTGGAGGCCGTTCAGCGGCAATTGGCGCATTACGCCTCCCATGTGGGGCAGATCGTGGTGCTGGGCAAGCAGGCCCGGGGAGCGGCCTGGAAGAGCCTTTCCATTCCCAAGGGCGAATCAATGGCGTATAACCGTAAGGCTTTCGGCAAGGAAAAAGGCCGCGGGCATTTTACGGATGAATACCTGAAGGGCAAGGATTAATCGAAACTCAACTCCAAGGAATCCAATTCCGTTGCTTTCCACGGCTGCACCTTCCCCTGCGTCCGGAACCGGATACCGGTGACCCTGCCGCCGGAGATAGGTGGAGCCTGGTTACCCCAGGAATTCCGGATGTAGGTAGCGATGGCCGCCAGGTCCGGGTTTTGCAGGGTTGAAAACGAGGGCATGCTGGGCAGGATGTCCGGGATATCGTAAGTCCTGCCGTTTACGGCAACAGGGCCTTCCATGCCGTTCAGAAGGATCAGGGCCAGTTTGTAATCTTCCCCGAGAACCCATTCCGACTGCCGCAGCGGAGGGGCAAAACGCTGCATCCCCTTGCCCTGGGTCCCATGGCAATTGGCGCACAGGTTCAGGTATTGCGTTCGGCCGAGGGCCATCTGCGCGGCATCCAGCTCATAGTCCGGGGCAGTCTCATCCACTACCGGAGCGGGCTTGCCGGGCCAGCTGAAATGTTCGCCCAGCGAGGCAATTAGGGGAGCCAATTCCTCCCCGGCCCGCTCGGGATCTTGCAGGATGCGAGGTGCCGCGGCCAGCTCTGTAGGCTCCTCATTGGCCGATGCGCCCTGTAGCATGCCCCCGGCAACGGCCGATTTCAGCCAGGCGCCGGCTGGGTCCGTGGCCCCATCCATGCGGCGGAACAGCTCGTCAACATCCCGGCGTTCCCCGCTGCGGACGATGGCCGCCGCAAGCAATTCGGTAAATATTTCCTTGTCCTGCCGGTAGGTGATCCAATCCGGGTCGTCCCACAATGCCGCAAGCAGACGGGCTTCCCGTCCGCCCAGGCTGCTCATCAGCGCATCGCGGGCCACCGGCAGGGCGCCGTAGCGATGCAGGAATTGCTTTCCGATGTCAAAAAGCAGTTCGTCCTCCAGCAAATTGCCGGAGAGCACCATCTGAAGTTGTAACAAAGGCGGTGCCCCCTCAAAATTATCCCGTATATGCGATGCAATGGCCGCTCTGATCTCCGGATCCCCGCCTGCATCCCGTGCCAATAGCCTCAGGGCCGCCCGCGCTACACGGGGATACGGATGGGTAAGGGTCTCCTGATACAAAGAGTCGGCCTCAACATCAAGCCCTTCCAGGGTCCAGAGGGCATGGAGGGCACCGAGCGGGTTCCCGGTGCGGATAAGGCTTTCCAGGGCAGGTACCACCCCTGTATCGCCCCGCTCGACGAGCAGCCGTTGTGCCATATCCCGGGTCCAGCCGTTGGGGTCTCCGAGTAGTTCCACCAGTTTGCCGGTCGTCAAAGCGCTTAAATCCGTCTTAGGGGATGATGCAGCATCCCTGGAGGTGATCCGCCAGATACGCCCCATGTGGATGGGCGCTTCCAGGCCGCGCTTCAGGGTCTCCTCCCGCAGGTACGGGGTCATGTACGGCCCGTGCTGGATGATTCCCTTGTACATATCCACTACGTACAGGGCTCCGTCCGGGCCCGAGGCCAGGGAGATCGGACGGAAGCGTTCATCGGTGGAGGCCAGGAATTCGCGGTCGTCGTATTCGCCTTGCGCGCGGAGCACAAAACCATCCTCAAAGATATTGTTCTGTTTGATCAGGTTGGCCGTGGGTTCGCAGACAAAGGCATCCCCCGCATAGGCTTCGGGCAGTGCGGTGCCGCGGTACACCAGCGGGCCGCAGGCCGAGGCAAATTCCAGCAGCCGGCCCTGTTCGTCCAGTGTGCCGGGTACATAACCCCGGTTGACGGCCGTATTGCTCCGGATCGGGTAAATGGTCCGCTCCAGGGTAAGGCCGTGGTCGATGCCGCTGGTAGCCGTATGGTTGGGATTCCTGCCCAGCGCCCCGGGCGGCACCAGGTCTGCATGCAGCTGGGACCAGTTGTAATTGTAGAATAGCCGGCCTGCATTATCGTGCGCAATGCCCCACTGGCCGCGGAATTCAGTGCTGTCGCGTACCCATTCGCCGTCTATGTTGCGATACCGGTAGCTGGATTTGGCGTTGTAATACCAGTTGTCCATGCCACGCCACAGGCCGTTGGCCGAATGCTCCGGCATGCCGCTACCGCCGTATTCGGCATCGATCAATGTGCGCCGGTCCGCCGTGCCGTCTCCGTCCGTGTCCTCCGCGAACCAGAGCGGGATGTTCTCGGCCACCAGGGCGCCGCCTTTTACCACGGCGATGGCCCGGGGCAGTACCAGGCTGTCCAGGAAGAGCTGGCTGCGGTCCATCCTGCCGTCACCGTCGTCATCGTAAAGGATGTTTACCCGGCCGACCGGGTCTTCCTCGCCGGTGCCGTCGATATCCTGCATAAACCCGAGCATCTCCACCACCCAGAGGCGGCCCTGCTCGTCAAAGGTGATAGCCACCGGGTCCTGCACCAGGGGTTCGGCGGCCACCAGTTCCACCTGCAATTCCGGATCGGCCAGTACAAAGGATTCCAGGGCCTCGTCCGGGGTAAGGGGAGGGGATGCCTCCGGTTCGGAGCAGGAGATGGCCAACATTAATAATAGGGCGGTCAGGCCGCTTTTAATCATTTTTGGGTGATCGGTAGTTGCAGGGGTAAGGAGTACATTCATCGATTACAGGATCAGGCTGGCAAAATAGACCATCAAGGCGGCAAAGCTGCCCACTACCAGGGTTCCGAGTGTGTAGACGCGGTACCCGGTCTTCACGTCGATGCCGGAGAACTGGGTGAGGATCCAGAAGCCGCTGTCATTGGCGTGCGAGACCACCATGGCGCCTGCGCCGATGGCAGCCACTACCAGCGCCTTGCTCAGTTCGGTATCAAAGCCCAGGGTAGCCATGAGCGGGGCGATAATGGAGGCCGTGGTGATCAGGGCTACCGTGGAGGATCCCTGTGCGGTCTTGATGGCGGCGCACAGGATAAACGGCAGCCAGATACCGAGGTTGGCGCCGGAAAGGGCGTCGGCCATGGTCCCAGCGATTCCGCTCTGTTGCAGGATGGTCCCGAAGATCCCGCCGGCTCCGGTAATCAGGATAATGTTGGAGGCATCGGTCATGGCCTTGCCCACCCAGCCTGTGGTGGATAGCAAGGTCTTGTCCCAGCTGCGCGGTAACAGGAAGGCCAGTAGCATTCCGATCAACAGTGCGATGACCGGCGATCCCACAAAACTGATGATCTTAAGTCCCGTGGTGAGCTCCGCCCCTTCCGGAAGGTTGAACTCCGCCAGGGATTTCCCAACGATCAGGAGGATGGGAATGAGGATGGGCAACAGGGACTTAAAAGCGCCTGGCGCTTTTTTAATGCGCTCCTGGATCTCCTCGTCCGACAGCTCCGGATTTGGGTCGATATAGGTACGGGAGCCCCAGGTCTTGCAGAAAATGATTGCCACTACCAGGGCCAGTAACCCGATTACGAGCCCGATCATCATCACCAGGCCCACGTCCGCGCCGATGATGCCGGCGGCCGCAATCGGCCCAGGCGTGGGCGGTACCAACACGTGGGTGATCATCAGCCCCAGGATCAGTGCCGTGGCCGTGCCCACGATGGAAAGGCCTGCCCGCTTGGTAAGGCTTTTGTTCAGGGGGTTGAGGATGATAAAGCCGCTGTCCGCAAATACGGGGATGGAAACCACAAAGCCTACCAGCCCCATGGTCTCGTGCACGCGTTTCTTGCCGATCACGTTCAGCACCATCTCAGCCAGTTTAAAGGCTCCGCCGGAGTGTTCCAGGAAGGCACCGATGATCACGCCGAGTACGATCACGATACCGATCTTGCCGAGCGTATTGCCAAAGCCGTTGTTTACCGATTCCACCAGGGTATCCAGGGACATGCCGGAGAAAAGGGCGAAAAAAATAGCCGCCCCCAGCAGGGCCAGGAACGGGTGGACATTCCAGCGTGCTGTGAGCAGGATAATGAACAGCACGCTGAGGAGCAGTAACAGAATGGAAATCATAGAGGTTTGTTTAGTTTGGTCCACCTAGGGAATGGCCGCATGACAAAGGCGCCAGGGAACCTTCCCGGGTCCGGACCTCTTAAAGGTAAATGCTACGGGCCAGTTGGCAAAATCAAAGATGGTGCGGGGCACCGGCCGAATGCCAAAAAAGTGGTACCTTAAATCCCGGCTTATCCAAAATCCTTTCCTATGAAACGCAGAACCTTTGTACGAAACTCGGCTGCGGCCGGCATGGCCCTGACCCTTCCCGCGTTCCCGGACTTCCTTCCCGAACTCCGCGAGATGCGGCTGGGCGTGGCGGAGGCTTCTTATATGATGCGGGC
>JBNKHB010000062.1:0-3668 GCA_050290125.1 Robiginitalea sp. | reverse complement strand
CCGGAATATGGAGAGCCAGGCCTTTCCGCCGTTCAAGGATACCCTGGATATGCTGGAGCATTGCGCCGATCTGGGCTTTGGCGGGGTGCAATTGAGTATTCGCGGCTGGGACGCCGCCTATGCGAACAAGGTTAAGAAACGCAAGGATGAACTGGGGATGTTCTTTGAGGGATCGGTGCGCCTGCCGCGCAGCGACGAGGAACTTCCCGTGTTTGAGAAAGAGGTAGCGGCTGCCGCCGGCATCGGGGTGGACGTGATCCGTACTGTTTGTCTCTCCGGTCGGCGCTACGAGAATTTCGACAGCATGGATACCTGGACCCAATTCCGTACGGACTCCATTGCGGCACTGCAGCGCGCCGAGCCCGTCATGCGCAAACAGCGCGTAAAGCTGGCCGTGGAAAACCACAAGGACTGGCGCACAGACGAGATGAAAGCCATCCTGGACAGCCTGGGAAGCGAATGGATCGGGGTGACCCTGGATACGGGCAACAATATTTCGCTACTGGAGGACCCGATGGAAGTGGTCAAACAACTGGCGCCCTATACCTTTAGCGTACACATTAAGGATATGGGCGTAACCGAATACGAGGACGGCTTCCTGCTCTCCGAGGTGAACCTGGGAGAAGGCTACCTGGATATTGCGGAAATGGTGCGGGTGATCCGGGAACAGCGTCCGGAGGCGCGGTTTAACCTGGAGATGATCACCCGGGATCCCCTGAAAGTGCCTTGCCTCACCCCGGAGTACTGGAGCACCTTTGATCGCATCGGAAGTCCGGAACTGGCTGTATTTTTACATCACATCCGCAACCATAAGTCTAAAAGCCTGCCGGAAGTGTCGCAACTGAGTACCGACGAACAGCTGAGGCTGGAAATGGAAAATAACCGCACCTGCCTGCTGGATGCGCAGGCCCATTACGGATTTCAATAAACCAACTATAACAACTGACTTTTATGAGTACTACCAAACTCCCGGGGATCAAACTATTTGATATGAGCGGGCAAAACGCATTGATCACCGGCGGGTCCAAAGGCCTCGGATATGCCATGGCAGCCGGATTGGCCTCTGCAGGCGCCAATGTCTTCCTCTTGAATCGAAATGCCGAAGAAGGCGAGGAAGCCGCGGCCCAACTAGCCAAAGACTTCGGGGTGAAGGCCGGCGGATATGCCGCCGATGTTACCAACCTGCCCCAGGTGGAGCAGGCGGTCGCCGGTCTGCTGAAGGACCACGGGCATCTGGACGTGCTGATCAACAGCGCGGGGATCAATATCCGGGGGGCCATTGACGAGCTCACGCCCGAGGAATTCAAAAAGGTGATGTCGGTGAATGTGGACGGGACCTGGAATGCCTGCCGCGCCGTTACCCCGCATATGAAAAACCGCAAGAACGGCCGGATCATCAATATGGCGAGTACCTTGGGCCTCGTGGGGCTTTCCAACCGGACCCCCTATGCCACCAGTAAGGGCGCCGTGGTGCAGATGACCCGTGCCCTCGGGCTCGAACTGGCGCCTTTTAACATCAATGTGAATGCGATCTGTCCGGGTCCGTTCCTTACCGAAATGAACATACCCATTGCCGATACCCCGGAGGCGAAGAACTTTATCGTAGGGGCCACGGCCCTGGGGCGCTGGGGCGAACTCTCAGAGATCCAGGGAGCAGCCCTGTTCCTGGCCAGCAATGCGGGCACCTATATGGTAGGTTCCATGCTGACGGTGGATGGCGGCTGGACCGCTAAGTAAGCCCGGATACCGCACAATAATCGGTAGGAATGAACCGGGTCAGACCCTCCGGACCGAATAGAATTAACCTTAAGCCTCCTGCTCGGATTGTTTTTCCACGGGAGGTTTTTTATGCCAGTAGGAGGCCAGCACCGAACCGGTGATGTTCATCAGTGGCCCGAAAACGGCCGGCGCCAGGCCCATGGTGGCGATCTTACCCAGAGAGTTGGCGATCCCGGATGCCAGGCCGGCGTTCTGCATCCCCACTTCGATGGAAATGGTCCTGGCATCGCGCTCTTCCATCCCCAGCAGCTTGGCGTACCAGTAGCCGATCACATAGCCGCAGAGGTTGTGGATCAGCACCAGCAGCATCAGCAGGGCGCCGATGTCCAGCAGGCTGTCGCGGCCGGCGGCAGTAATGATTACGATGATCACGGCGATGGCCGTCATGGAGAGCAGCGGCATGGCACGGTCCAGCCATCCGGCCCGGTTGCCACGCAGGTGGTTGAACAACAGGCCCGCTCCGATCGGCAGGATGATCATCTTGGTGATGCTCCACATCATGGCCAATACGTCGATATCCACGTATTCCCCTGCAAGGAACTTCATCATGACCGGTGTTACGAAGGGCGCGATCAGTGTGGCGATGCTCGTAATGGTAATGGACAGGGCCAGGTTGGCCTTGGCCAGGTAGGCCATAACGTTGGAGGCCACCCCGCTGGGAGAACAGCCGATCAGGACGATCCCCGCAGCGATCTCCGGCGGGAAATTGCTCGCGGCTGCCAGGCCGTAACCGATAACCGGCATGATGAGCAGTTGGGCGCTAACCCCCACCATCACCCCTTTAGGGGATTTGGCCACGGCCGCAAAATCCGTTACGCTCATGGCGGTGCCCATCCCAAACATGATGATCTGGATAAGCGGGATGATCAGATCGGTGAGCTTGAAATCCCCCACATATTGAAAGTATTGCGGATAAGTCAGGGCCAGGGCTACCCCGGCAAAGATCACCGAGGGGAAGACATAGCCTTTTAAGGATTCGGAGCCCGAAAAACCCAGGGACAACAATAAAAAGAACAACAGGGCGGCCGGCCCCAGGTAAGCCGTGGCGCCTGTAAAGTAGGCTGCCAGCGCTGCGACGAGGCAGGCTCCGGCCAGGGCGAAAATCAGGGTTCGTAACGATCGTTTCTTCAAGGAGTGTCTGGTTTGGTTGAATGCTTCGTTTAGGGAGGCAGTAGCAAGCTAGCGGTAATGGGCGTCCAGGTACGCATTGAGCTCTGCCCGGCTCATGGGCAGTTCCGCGTCCGGATAGTCGCTGAGCCACTTCAGGAAATCGGCCCGGATCTCCGGGGTCCACTGCGTGTCGATCTGCCCGGCGGTATAGGTCTTTTCGCGAAGCCGCTGAAACCCGAACAGGTCGCGCAGGCCCACTACCTCGGAAGAGATGACCAGTTCCGCCAGCAGGTGCGACGGAATAAAGATGGTCCCGTGCCGGTTGGCCAGGACTACGTCTCCGGGCAGGACGGTCGCCCGTCCGATCCGGATGGGCGCATTGATGGAGGTCAGCATCTGTTGCTGTAGGTAGGAGGGATCTTCGCCGCGGTACCAGCCGTTAAAACCTTCGATTTCCAGGAGGCCGCCAAGGTCGCGGATACCGCCGTCAAAGACCACCCCGTTCTGCGAGTTGGCATAGATGGCATTCCCCAGGTTGCTGCCGATCAGCGTCCCGTCTATGATGCGGCCATAACCGTCGGCCACGTATACATCCCCGGGCACCAGGATCTCGATGGGCCAGGAGTTACTGCCCCCGATCGTATCGCGGCCTTCAGCGCCGCCCCGGCATCCCAAGTGTCGAGCCGGCTGAGCACATGCGCCGCGTCCGAGGGCGTGACACCCGAAACCATCACATGTCCACGCGAAACGAGCCGCATCAGCGCCGGCAGTTCCAGCCG